>NZGF01000036.1 GCA_002690915.1 Crocinitomicaceae bacterium | reverse complement strand
TCAACCAAACGCGCCAGTCCTCGTGCTTCCGCAAGGTGAACCAGGTGAAGCCCTGAGTTTGATTGGACTTTGCCGGTATCACCTGCCGCGAGACTCGGAATGATCTGTGAAAACATACTGGGTATATCGCTCAGTTTTCGCCAGCCCAGGTCGCCGCCTCGAAAGGCAAAGGGTTCTTGTACATTCACTGCCTCAGAAAAATTTATTCCAGCTAAAACACTCGCCAATACCCCGTCGACAAAATCTTCCTTAGCAGCGCGAGTCTCTGCGTTATCCGATCTTGAAATTGGAAGGAGTGCTTGCATAACGCGATATTCAGGTTCGGTCAGCGCTGCCCCCTCTTCAGTCGTCATGAAGTTATCGACTTCTTTCTCGGTGATATTGATGTCACGCATCACACTACCCTGCTGAACACGCTGGATGGCGAGCTCGTCTCGGAGGCCCTCTCGCATTTCAACGTAGTCCTGGCCACTTTGAGTCAGTGCGTCTCTGAACTGTTCCAGTGTCAGACCATTTTGTGCTGCGATTCTCGCCATTGACTGGTCTAATTGTGCGTCAGGAATTCGAACCCCGAAGCGATCAGCAAGCTGTAACTGAATACTTTCCAGGATCAGCCTGTCCAGCGTCTCTTGGACCACGGTATCGTCATCGGGCAGTGCGATATCCCGCTGCTCGGCAGAGGATTTTACTTGCTTGACACGATCTCGTACCTCACTGGCCAAAATGATGTCTTCGTCCACGATCGCGACAATGGTATCCAGCGGCGTCATTTGCGCGAGTGCAATCGACGCTGCTGTCGCTGAGAGCGTTGCGAGACTCGCAGCGACAACTGATTTAAACCTAACGTTTAGCATTAAACCCTCTGATCATATCTTGCATGAGGTTATCGACTCGGCCACCAAAGCCGCCCAAGCCTTTTAAAATGAATTGGAATTGGAACGCGCGGTATCGCGTAAGTTCCGGTTCCGCTATAAACACATCTGCCTCTCTGAGTGCATCGAGATAGCTCATGTAAATGAGACGCACTCGCCAGCAGCAGCCATCGTACTCGACACCGATCATATCTTCCACGCTACTGCCAATCTCGAGCGAGTACCGTATTGCGCCGAACGCGCTCCAGTTCTCGTTGAGTGGGATGTAAGCAGAGGTATTGACCTGCTCAGTCACTGGGCGTGTGGCGAAGGAAGGTGGGGGCTCACGCAGGGTATACCCGACATTGATCAAGGCATTGTCACGGGGTCGGTAGCTGACCCGTACATTGGCGGCGTCGAGTTTCTGGTCATAACCATCAAACAGTAGGTTGCTGTGGAGTGCCCAGCGCTCGCTCGCTCGAAGATCAAGTGCAAACGCCAGTGCAGAGCCCTTATCTGTGAGAGCGGCGTCGCTTTGTTTCAAGCGAACACGCTGATCTCGAAAGTTAACCACTTGGCCAAAACTGGCGGTGACGTGTTCTATGCCTGTTTTCGCATCCACAAGCCGCGAGGTGACGCCGAGTGAGAGCTGGTCGGCGTCTGCGAGCCGGTCATAACCAGAAAATCGCGTCGTGCGGAAAAGTTGGCGGTAACTAAACGTGAGTTCGGCGCTGTCGAAGTCGGGTATGCCTTCGTGATTGTCGTAGCTCGCGTAGAGATAACGTGCTCTTGGCTCAAGGGTTTGTATGAATGATCGTCCAAGCACCTGGGTGCTGCGCTCAAATTCAAGTCCGCCATCAACGCTCAGCACCGACGATGCGACAGAGGCATTGACCGTTTGATCGCTTTCTGGGGACTTGAGGCGATAGTTAATACCGCGGTGGAGCAGGGTTGTGTTGAGGAAGCCGTAGTCTCGAGTGATGGGAAGCCTGAGTCCCACTTCGTGGTAAAATCGTTGTCCATCGACCTTGTCAAGGTCGGTATCAAAGTTCGCGGCCTGAAGTTTTAAGAGGGGTTCGAAATGTCCCAGTTTACGTTGACCTCGCCAGAGCGCGGTGATTTGGGGCAGGCGTTTGTAGTTATCCGTAATGTCCTCGGTGATATTCTGAAACTGCTGTGCCTCAATACCGAGTACCCAATTTTCTGCGAGCCAGTCAATACGCGCCCTCTGCAATAGGGCGGTTTGTCGTTGAGCGCTCAGCGTATTGTTTTCAAGATCTCTCAAGTATTCGTTGTCACTGACCTTTGAGAAATCGATTGATGTTCGTAATCGTGCAGAGGGATCGCTGGACTGGTTGATGTTCACCAGCCATCGATCCTGCTTCTCGCGGGTCGAGCTGAGATCGTCATCGTTTAAAAATCCCCCTGAGACATCCCAAAAACCGGTGGCATCTGAGAGGCCTCGAGCATTGATCTGATGAAGCAAACCGCGATCTTGGATCAGTCGCGGTGAGTAGGTCGCGTCGTAGTTTGGCGCCAGGTTTAAGTAAAGGGGTACAGTGACGTCGAGTCCGCCCCGGGTGTCACTACTAACATCGGGAAACAGTAACCCTGTTTTTCGCTGGTCGCCGAGTGGGAACTGTATCCAAGGCAGGTAGGCGACTGGCACCCCTTTAATGTCGATGCGCGCGCCCCAGGCCTCACCGGTGTTGTTCTCAGGATCAATGCGCAAATTCTCTGCGGTCACCTGCCAGCTTGGGTCCGTTGGAGCGCAAAATGTAAACTGGCCGTCTTCAATCTCAAGCGAGCCATTGCGGTCCCTGACCACACTCTCGGCAATGCCGTAAAGCTGTTGTTCAAACATGACAAACTCTGCATTTTTGAGCGCGGCTTGTTCGCTGAGGCTGTTGTAGTTGATGGCGTCGCCGTACATGGCGATGCCCGGCTCTCTGAGTTCCACGGGTCCTTTTGCGACTAAGGTTTGCTCGACTCGGTCGATATAGACCTCTTGTGCCTTAACTGTTCGATAGCCTTGCGTTACCCTCACGTCACCTGAAAAAAGGAACGTGCTGTCGGTAATGTCGCTGTCGCCGGCGCTCACCTCAAGGTCGAGTTCGTTGGGCGAAACTGAGCGATCCACCTCTGCGAGTGGGTCTTGATATTGCCCCTTGCACTGCAGGCAGCGCGAATCACGGTCAGCGTCAGCGACACGCGCCAGCGGAATCCAGTTGAACCGTTTTTGTATGCGTTCTACTTTAAGTTCGTGGTCATCAGTCGGTGCTGAAAACACGGCAGCAGGCCCGAGCACCCAAGTTACGACAAGGGTGGTCATCAAGACTGACAGTGGACGTTTTAAGAGTGTCTGCACAAACGGTTCGATGTGTGTTCGGGTTATTATCAGGGCCACAGTGTAACGCGGAGGAGTCTACGGTGTTTTCGAGTATTTGTGGCAATGCTGCGGATTTATACCGACACAAAGGAGAAGACCTTGGTCTTTGGTGAACTCGAGCAAGAGTGCGCGTGGGTGGCGCGGATCCTAAACTGCGAAGCGGGCGCCGTCACGGCAGAGCTTATTGCAGGAGACGCAAGCCCTAGAAAGTTTTACCGCATTACCGCGTCACCGGCTCTTGATGTTCAAACCCGGATTCTCATGGTATCGCCAGCGACTGAGAACAACGAACGTTTCGTTCTGGTTCAAGACGTTTTGGAGCGCGGCGGTGTGAGAGTTCCGAGACTGCTGCGCGCTGATCTTGGCTTGGGCTTTTTCCTCCTTGAAGACCTGGGTGATGTCACTTTGTGGACTGCACTGCAGCACCGTCATAGCGAGGCCTTGTATCGGGGAGCGCTGGATACTTTGGCTACATTGCGAGGACTCCCGCTTACCGGTGTGGATCTCCCAATTTACGACGCGACGGAGCTTCAGCGAGAACTGGATATCTGCCCGGAGTGGTTTTTTTCAAAGGTATTGGGGCTAACACTCGATGAGACGGCGTTAAACACGTTTAGGGCTTTCAGTGAATGTTTGGTCGCCGCATCGGTCTCGCAGCCACAGGGCCTTGTGCATCGTGACTTTCACAGCCGAAATTTGATGGTGTTGGGCAGTAATGTCTCGCCGGCGGTCATCGACTTTCAGGACGCCATCATAGGACCGCTCACCTACGACGCCGTGTCACTGTTAAAAGACGTCTACATCGTCTGGCCACGTGAGCGACAGCTGGAGTGGTTGGCCTTTTACTGGGAGTCTCTTGTCTCGCTGGACCATTTGCCTGCTGACAGCTGGGCTGAATTTGTCAGGTGCTACGACCTGATTGGACTTCAACGGCACACCAAAATACTGGGTGTTTTTTCGCGACTTTGGCTAAGGGATCACAAGCCCAGTTACATGGCCGACATCTCTGTGGTTGTGGGGTATATCGAGGAGGCCTGTGCTCTGTACGCGGAAGCGTTTCCTGAGATCGGGGAGTTCTGGCGCTGGTTTGAGGCTTATGCCCTGCCGCAGGTGACACAGGCTGCCTGGTATAAAACGGCATGAAGCACGCCATTATTCTCGCCGCCGGCGAAGGTCGTCGAATGAGGCCGCTCACCAACACGCGGCCCAAGCCGCTCATTAAAGTCGGGGGAAAATCCCTACTTGAGCGTCATATCGAAGGCCTGTCTGCAGCTGGATTTACAGACATCGTCGTCAACGCGTCGTATTTTGCATCGCAGATTGTCGATGTTTGTCACGATCGACAGTTCGGAGACGCGCGAGTCACTGTGGTTGTCGAGGAGACGCCGCTTGAGACCGCGGGTGGCATTGTCAATGCTCTGCCTTTGTTGGGTGAGTGTCCATTTGCGGTGGTAAACGGCGATGTCTATGCCGACTTTCCATTTGCCCGACTGCAAGCGCTTGATTTACAGGAGGACCTTGCTCATTTGGTAATGGTCCCAAACCCAGCACATCACCCTGTAGGTGATTTTGTCTTGGAACAGGGGCGCCTGTTGGCACTCGGTCAGTCCCGAGTGACGTATGCAGGGCTGTCAGTCATGAGCCCTGAACTATTCGACGGTATTAGACCGGGTAAGACGGCGCTGCGTCCGCTGCTCGACACGGCCATTACCCAAGCGCGATTGTCCGGGCAGCTTTGGGGTGGACTGTGGTCAGATGTGGGTACACCAGCGCGACTCCGAGCCCTAGAAAATAAGCTCGATCAATAGCGGCGCGAGCTCACATTACTGGTGACTGGGGTCAACGCGCTTTACACTATGCGGCTTTAGCTTATTGGACTTTACGATGCGTGATTACTTGATTGCTCCCTCGATCCTCGCGGCAGACTTTGCCCGACTGGGTGAAGACGTCAGTGCTGTTTTGGACGCAGGTGCCGATATTGTTCACTTCGATGTGATGGATAACCACTATGTACCCAACTTGTCCGTGGGCCCCATGGTGTGCAGTGCGCTGAGAGACTATGGAATTTCTGCGCCGATCGATGTGCACCTGATGGTTCAGCCGGTCGACGCGCTGGTGGGTATGTTTGCCGATGCCGGTGCGTCTTACATTACCTTTCATCCCGAGGCCTCTACCCACGTGGATAGAACGCTTCAACTCATTCGCAACGCAGGCTGTAAAGCAGGTCTGGTTTTTAATCCTGCAACCCGTCTCGATGCGCTCAAATACGTACTGGATAAGATTGATATGGTTCTTCTCATGTCGGTAAATCCGGGTTTTGGCGGTCAGTCATTTATACCGATGACGCTGGATAAGTTGCGTGAGGCACGTTCGCTGATTGATGAGTCCGGCTTGGATATTCGTCTGGAGGTCGACGGTGGTGTGAGTCCTGCAAATATCCGGCAGGCTGCAGAGGCCGGCGCAGACACATTCGTTGCCGGCTCGGCGATTTTCAGCAAGCCCGACTACGCTGAAGTGATCAAAACCATGCGCGGCGAGTTGGCTTTGGTGAAATGACCCAGTCGCTGAGTCAGGCTCAATTTGAAGCGCTCGCTTGCGAGGGGTATTCCCGTGTTCCCGTGACGAGAACGCTGTTGGCAGACACTGAAACACCCCTGTCGACCTATGCAAAGCTTTGCGACAAGCCTTATTCATTTTTGTTCGAATCGGTCGAGGGCGGCGAAAAGTGGAGCCGTTACTCCATCGTGGGATTACCCGCTCGGCATCGATTTGCTGTTGAGGGCGCCACTATTTCACGGTTTACGAATGACCAACTGACCTGCACTTACGAGACCGCTGACCCTCTTCAGGACATTGAGGCGCTTCATCAGTCTGAAAATAGTGCACCGCTTGAGTCCCTCCCTGTCTTTCACGGTGGGTGGGTCGGTTATTTTGGCTATGACACGGTTCGTTATGTCGAGCCAAAGTTATCGGGTTCGGCCAACAAAGACACAATGGGAACTCCAGATATCTTGCTGGTGCTGGCTGAGGAGGTTGTGGTTTTTGACAACCTGCGCGGCACGCTTACCTTAATTGTGAATGCCGATACGTCACAAGCTGGCGCGTTTGAGCGCGCGACTGAGCGCCTCGCTGAACTCGAGCAACGACTGGCGGAGCCCATGCCGGCACTCTCCAACGTTGAGCTCGGCGCGATTGACACGACCGAGATTGAATCAAGGGTTGAATTTGAGACCCAACAATCGACCTTTGAGTCTTGGGTTGCACGAATTAAGGACTACATCCTCGATGGAGACGTGATGCAAGTTGTGGTCTCACAGCGAATGACACTTCCGTTTACGTCTGATCCAATCAATCTTTATCGGGCGTTACGTCACTTAAACCCGTCGCCTTATTTGTTTTATCTGGATCTTGATGAATTCCATATTGTGGGTAGTTCACCTGAAATTTTAGTCCGGTCTGAGCGTGGACAGATTACTGTGCGGCCGATTGCGGGCACGATCCGCAGAGGGTCGGATGAGGAAGAAGACGCGATGCTAGCTGCGGCGCTGCTTAATGACGAGAAAGAGCGAGCCGAGCACCTGATGCTAATTGATCTCGGTCGCAATGACGTGGGGCGTGTTGCGGCGCCTGGAAGCGTGGAGCTTACTGACAAAATGGTCATCGAGAAGTACTCGCATGTGATGCATATTGTCTCCAATGTGACAGGCTCCTCAAGAGACGGTGTGACCGCCATTGACGCTTTACGAGCGACGTTGCCCGCGGGCACGCTCAGTGGCGCGCCCAAGATTCGAGCCATGGAAATTATTGACGAGTTGGAGCCGGTGAAGCGCGGTGTCTACGGTGGTGCCATTGGGTATTTGACGTGGTCGGGCGACATGGATACGGCCATCGCTATTCGGACTGCGGTGATTAAAGACGGGCAGCTTGTCGTTCAAGCGGGTGCTGGGGTAGTGGCAGATTCAGTGCCGGCGTCTGAGTGGGAGGAGACCCTCAACAAGGCGAGAGCAGTGCTGAGGGCAGCGGCAATGGTAGAGGCGTGCTAATCCGATGACTAAACCGAGTGTTGTGATGATCGATAACTACGATTCATTCACCTGGAATATTGTTCAGTACCTTTGGGAGTTAGGTGCTGAGGTTGCTGTGCATCGAAATGATGAGATTTCTATTGAAGAGATGGCATCCGCCAAGCCCGATCTCCTGTGTGTCTCGCCGGGCCCTTGCTCACCCACTGAGGCAGGGATTTCTATTTCGGCCATTGAGCGATTTTCCGGTGAATTACCGGTGTTTGGTATTTGCTTGGG
>NZGF01000035.1 GCA_002690915.1 Crocinitomicaceae bacterium | reverse complement strand
TGCGGGATGGATGTTTTATAAAGCATCCGCATTTAATCAAGACATCAGCAATTGGAACATGAGTAACAATAGGCAAATGAACAGCATGTTCAACGGTGCCTCAGCGTTTAATCAAGATATCGGGAATTGGGACGTGAGCAACGTGACGGATATGTCTTACTTGTTGGATGCTGCTGTTGCGTTTGACCAAGATATTGGGGGATGGAATGTGATTAGTGCAAAGAACATGACGGGTGCATTTCGGGGCACACAGTCATTCAACCAGGACCTGAGCAGCTGGGATGTGAGCAACGTGACGAAGATGGTCGGAATGTTCCGTGACGCGGAATCATTCAACCAAGACCTCGGGACTTGGGATGTGACCCAAGTGACAGACATGAATGAAATGCTTTCTGGCACGGCCATGTCCACAGAAAATTACGACGCGACGTTGAACGGCTGGGCCGATCAGGATGTGCAATCAGGCGTGACCTTCGTGGCGGACCCAGCGATTTTTTGTTCCAGCCAATTCACTCGCCAGCACTTGATCGATGAACATGGCTGGACGATTACCGACGGAGGCCGCGAAGCCTTTGCGACTTGTCCGTATGTGTTTGTGGATTCAACATTCCAGGCGGGTGTGGACGAGTGGATTGCCGACTCCACTTCGGCGGCGTTGGATTACGGTTCGATTACAGGCTGGGACGTGAGTCAGGTGACCGATATGGCGGATTTATTTCATGCTCAATCAGAATTCAACGATGACATCAGTGATTGGGATGTGAGCAACGTGACGGATATGCATTGGATGTTCCGTGGCGCTGAATTATTCAACCAAAACATCAGCGATTGGGATGTGGGTTTCGTGACGAATATGAACAACATGTTCTATGATGCGCATCTATTTAATCAGGACATTAGGGAGTGGAATGTGAGCAATGTCAATAACATGAAGTTCATGTTCGCTTACACAGATGCATTCAACCAAGAAATCGGTAGTTGGGATATGAGCAGCGTGACAAATGCGGGATGGATGTTTTATAAAGCATCCGCATTTAATCAAGACATCAGCAATTGGAACATGAGTAACAATAGGCAAATGAACAGCATGTTCGACGGTGCCTCAGCTTTTAATCAAGACATCGGGAATTGGGATGTGAGCAACGTGACGGATATGGCTTTCGTGTTGGAGGATGCTGTTGCGTTTAACCAAGATATTGGGGGATGGAATGTGATTAGCGCAACGAACTTTTTTGGCGCATTTCGGGGTACACAGTCATTCAACCAAGACCTGAGCAGTTGGGATGTGAGCAACGCGACGAGAATGACGTGTATGTTTAAAAACGCGGCGGCATTCAACCAAGACCTGAGTAGTTGGGATGTGAGCAACGTGAACAGCACTTCGAAGATGTTTGAGAGGGCGGAATCATTCAACCAAGACCTTGGTGGTTGGGACATTAGCGGCGTAAAGTACATGGATAACATGTTGGACAGTACTGCCATGTCGACTGCAAACTACGACGCGACGTTGAACGGCTGGGCCGAGCAGGATGTGCAATCGGGCGTGACTCTCGGGGCAGACCCGGCAATTTTCTGTTCCAGCCAATTCACCCGCCAGCACTTGATCGATGAACACGGCTGGGCCATTAACGACGGTGGCCGTGAAGCCTTCGCGACCTGCCCATATGTTTTCGTGGATTCGACAATCCATGTGGGCGTAGATGAGTGGATTTCCGACTCTACTGCAGCGGCACTGGACTACGGTTCGATTGCCGGCTGGGACGTAAGCGAAGTGACGGACATGGACAGTTTGTTTACGGATGAGCCGACCTTCAATGATACAATCAGCAATTGGGATGTCAGCGGGGTGACCACCATGGAGCACATGTTTGATGGGGCGACCTCCTTGAATCAAGACCTCAGCTCCTGGGACATCAGTGCTGTCACATCTATGGACGCCATGTTCGACGGAACAGACCTCTCCACAGAGAACTACGACTTGCTCTTCATCGTTTGGTCGACACTGGATGCCGCTTCAGAGGTGCAGCTTGGTGCGGGTGGATTAACGTACTGCGCTGGGGAAGGGGATCGACAGGAGCTGATTGACAACGCAGGCTGGGTGATTGCAGATGCCGGTCGGGAAAGCTTGGTGGATTGCCCCTATTTCGTGTTTACGGACGCCACCATTCAGGGCGGTGTAGACGATTGGGATTCAGATGTTACTCAAGCCACCCTGGATTACGGTCACATCTCTACGTGGGACGTGTCCCAGGTGACGCACATGGATACGCTGTTCCAAGGGCTGTCAACGTTCAACGATGACATCAGTGACTGGGATATCAGCGGTGTCACCACGATGGAAAACATGCTCGACGGAACAGCCATGTCCTATGCGAACTATGACTCGCTTTTGGTGAGCTGGTCTCAACTGTCTGTACAGCCGAATGTGACGCTTGGAGCCAGCGGGGTTTCTTATTGCACAGCAATGGACGAACGCAACAGCCTAATGAATGATCACGGATGGATTTTTGAGGGCGACCTGCTGTGTGTTTCCGTCAGTGATTTCACGATTGTTCAAGAGATCAACGGCGAAGAATTTCACATGACAGAGCTTCTCCAGCGTGCAGTGGACTATTACAACGAGGTGATAAACGATTCACCTCCGGCGACGTTGCTGGACTTTGTTCACGGAGAAGTCGTTGGAGACCAGGTGCATATGACAGTCAGTTTGCAAGCAATCATCGACGCCATTCAAGCGGGCGGATTGGATTAATATTCAACGATAGCCTATTACTCTGTGATGAACAAAAAAGCCACGCAATCCGCGTGGCTTTTCGTTTTTGAAGCTCCTCCTCTTGGACTCGAACCAAGGACCCTCTGATTAACAGTCAGATGCTCTAACCAGCTGAGCTAAGGAGGAATATTCGGACGGTAAAGATAATCCTTTCTTTTCGTTCGCGAACGAATTAAGAGAACTTTTTACGTCTGCAGGTTATACGGCAGCGCTTGCAAGAAAGTTTCATTTTGCAGCTACCTCGAAGAAGAACCGGTACCTTTGCCGCAGATTTATGAAAAGATGAGCTTAGTAACCGTTGGCACCGTGGCATTTGATGCCATTGAAACCCCATTCGCTTCCTCTGGCAAAATTGTTGGAGGAGCAGCGTCGTACATCAGCCTCAGTGCGAGCCAGTTTGTGAAGGAACAGCACATTATTTCGGTCATCGGCGACGATTTCCCGGAGCCCTTCGTTGCTGAACTTGAATCGCGCGGGGTGGTCACCGAGGGCCTCGAATGCCGGAATGGCGAGAAGAGCTTCTTTTGGGAAGGAAAGTATCACATGGATATGAACTCCAGGGATACTTTGACCACAGAGCTAAATGTGCTAGCGGATTTTAAACCTGTCGTTCCTGAATCCGCGAAGCAAGCCGATTATGTCATGCTGGGCAACCTTGATCCCAGTGTTCAGGCGAGCGTGTTGGATCAGATGGCAAAACGCCCTAAACTCATCGTGCTGGACACCATGAACTTCTGGATGGACATCGCGATGGAGCCCCTCAAAGCTGTGCTGCAGCGCATCGATGTTTTGACAATCAATGATGAGGAGGCGCGTCAGCTGTCTGGAGAATATTCATTGGTGAAAGCCGCCCAGAAAATACTCACTATGGGGCCGTCGACGTTGGTCATCAAAAAAGGTGAGCATGGCGCTCTTTTGTTTAGTGAGGATGAAGTCTTTTTTGCGCCTGCTTTGCCTTTGGAAGAGGTGCTGGACCCGACTGGCGCAGGCGACTCTTTTGCTGGAGGCCTGATAGGCTACGTCGCGCACACGGATGACACGTCGTTTGCCAATATGAAACGAGCGGTGGTATTGGGTTCGGTACTGGCCTCGTTCACATGCGAGAAATTTGGCACTGATCGGTTGCTCAGTCTGACTCAGAGTGAGTTGGACGAGCGCATTCAGAGATTCGTTGATCTCGTTGATTTCGACATCGTTTTGTAAGGCTAAAACCGCTTCTATCTCGGTTGGTCCGAGGCGTATTCTGGGAGCCATTGAACCGGGTTTAGAGCCGTTCCATCTACCCACCATTCAAAATGGGAGTGTGGACCAGTGGAATGCGTTCCCGTTCCACCTAGAACCGCAATAGGATCGCCAGTTTGAACCCGATCACCCACTTCGACGAGCAAACTCTGGTTGTGTTTGTACACCGAGATTCGATTACCGGGGTGCTGAATGCTGACCACGTAGCCTCCGTCTGAGGTATAGGACGCCAACATTACTGTTCCGTCATCAACTGCGTGAATGACCGAACCAAGGGGTGCCACAAAATCAACGCCAAAGTGCCCGATGGCGGGGTCGAATTCAGAAGAAATTTCTCCTTGAAGCGGCGCGAATGGAATGCTCCTGGATGTTCTATCATTGGATTTTGCACGCTGCAGCGCGAAACGGTCTTCTTCCTCCACGCGTTCACGCAACGCAATATCTTCATCGGTCAACCCCCAATCGTTCAATCCTTCTTCCGTGTCGGCCATGGCAGCGCTGTCCAATACGGCCGACCCCAATTCATCCAATATCACCTGACCGCTCAGCACTGTGCGCAGGTCATTCAAGAAGCGTTGCTGTTCTTCCAACGCATGGAGCGCGCTGTCCGCCTGCAATTCCACATTGATGGCGCGCATGCGATTGGCCTCACTGATATACCCCGGGACGATGTATTCACGGAGCGGAGTCCAAGCGATAACGAAGTAGGTCAGCCCCGCTAAAGCCATCATAAACGCCGCCGAGGCAGTAGCTAAACCCCAGCGGTTTACTGTCATTTGCCACCGCTCCTTGTACGATTGTTCTTCGTGTAAGACTAAGCGGTAGCGCTTGAACCAGCGTTCGCGAAAATTATTGAATTGTGCCATTGCTGGAACAAATATCGCGGAATACGCAAAAAGGCATCGTTTGGTCGATGTGTTTGGAATAATTTAGCGGAATATGCGTTGAGCACCTGTCCATGGGACCGAATAAGATGAGAATAAATGGGTTGTTGGGTTGGGGGATGGTAATCCTCCTAATGATGACGGGATGTTCCACGACACGGGACGGGTTCGTCTACCGGGCCTACCATAACATGAACGCCAGGTACAATGGATACTTCTACGCGACCGAAGCGATGAAGGAGGCCGATGAGGTGTTGTCTGAGGGCTACGAGGAGAATTGGGACGATATCCTTCCCATTTTCCCCCCGGTTGACGAGACGACTGCCCAGCAGGTTTACCCATTAATGGAGCGGGCCATTGAGAAGGCGACGAAGGTTGTCGATAAGCATACGATGTCCCCTCCACGACGGGAACAAAAGGATTTGAAGCGCCCTGAGTTGAACAAGTGGATTGATGATAATTACGACGTAATTGCAAGGGCGCACCTGATCAAAGGCGAAAAGGAAAAAGCCCTAGAGGTTTTCCAATACCTCATTCGAACCCTGGATTACCCAGATGCTCAAGCTTGGTCCAACGCGTGGATGGCACGAACGTACATGGCGCTAGATGACCGGGTCCGTGCAAGCAACACGCTGATAAAAGCCGCCCAAATCAACCGTGTAGAAGACCCAGAGGTCATGGTTTACGTCCATGAAGTGTACGCGGCGTTTCACCTCAAACATGATGAGGTGGAAGCTGCCATTGAAAAGCTGGAAGAAGCCTTCAATCACATTGAGACACGAAAGGACCATGCGCGGTTGTTGTTCATCCTAGCCCAGTGTTACGAGGTGGTGGGGCAATCAGAAAAAGCCATTGAGCGTTACAATGAGGTGGTCGCTTTGCGCACACCTTACGAATTGGAATTTTACGCCAAGATTAAACAAGCGATGGCTTTTGATCGGCGCGAAACAGACAGTGATCCCATCATTGAGTTACTGGATGACATGTTGGATGACGACAAGAACGACATCTATCAAGATCAGATATTCTATGCGCTAGCGACCCTAGCCCTTGAAGAGCGGAGGCGGGATGATGCAGTTGGATTATTGAAGGAATCCCTTCTAGTGAACGATGACAATACCCGCCAGCGCATGAAGAGTTACCTCATGCTTGGTGACCTCTACATGGAGGACCTGGATTACACCAACGCGCAAGCATATTATGACAGTGCACGCACCTTCATGGAGGATGAGAACGAGCGGTTTGATGATGTTGATGCCATGGCTGACAACCTCACAGAACTGGTAACGAACCTCAACACAATTACTGAGCAAGACAGTTTACTGGAGATTTGTGACTTGCCTGAAGATGAGCGCGATGACCGAATTGCGGAGATTATTGCACAGTTGGAGGATGAAGAGGAGGAGCGTAAGCGAGCCGCTGAGGCCGCTGCTGCAGCTGAATTGGAGAATGCTGGTGACGATGGCGCGGGCATGTTTTGGCCATACAATGCCCAACTTAAAGTCGCTGGTCGTCGGAATTTCCGCGACTATTGGGGTGATCGACCGCTTGAAGACAATTGGCGACGGTCCATCAAAATGGATGTTGCTTTTTCCAATGAAGTGGGTGTGGGTGAGGAAGAGATTGGGACGACTGAATCGGTGGAAGTTGAAGCGGTTCCTGGAGACATTCCGAGTTATGATGAACTTATGGCTGGCCTGCCTTGCGATAGCACTGAACGGGAGAACGCCTTAGCGATGGTTTCGGAAGCTTACTACAACGCGGGCTTGGTTTACAAGGAAAAGCTGTCTGACCTTGAAAACGCTATCGATATTTGGACGGAATTGACTGAGCGGATGGATGAAAGTGATTTCCATCCAACCACGTATTACCAATTGTATCGGACTTACCTGCAACGGGAAGTTGAAGAGAATTACCAAAGCCCGTTTTGCTCCACGTGTAATTCAGAATACTGGAGCGCCCAAGTGATGGAGCGATACCCTGATTCTGAATGGGCCATCCTAATCGAAAACCCGGATTTCGTGGACCAAGAAGAGGTGCGCCGAGAGCAAGAGCGGTTAGCCTATGAAGAGCTTTTACAACGTTACTATGCCAAGGCGTATCAAGAGGTTCTGTTGGCCGCGGATGAGGTGATAAATTATCAGCCAACGAACTACTATGTATGCAAGTATCGCCTGTTGCGAGCTCAAAGCATAGGCGGACTTAGCGGTCAAACAGGCGGAGATCGCCGAGCGTATTTCGAGGCCCTACAATTGATTGTCGGGGAGTGTCCAGACTCGGAAGAAGCAGGGTTCGCACAGGCGCTGCTCACTGCTTTGAACGGTGGTTCACGCGATGCAGCGGAACCAGAGGAAACGGAAGAAGAGGCAGTTGTAGCGTGGGAGCATAAACCATACCTGACTCATTACTTTGCAATGCTTGTTCCGGTTGGTCGAGGAAATGTAGAAGAGTTGCGAGCAACCATTGCAGACTTTAATAGTGAATTCTTTGCATCCAGTGAACTGCGAGTAACAGCGAACCTTATCAATAGGAATTTTCAAATTGTACTCGTAAAAGATTTCAAGCGTGAGGATTACAGCTTGGACTATTACAAGGTCTTCATAAACAACACCGATCAGCTTGAAGCGATCAATACATCCGGGTACGCAATGTTTACCATTTCAACAGAGAACTACATTGAGCTCTTCAAAAACAAGGAAATGGACAGTTACCAACGGTGGTTTGAAAAAGTGTATTTGAATGGAGGTGAGTGAACTCCTGCTTTAGCTTGTTTCGAACTACCTTTGAACCATGCTTGGAACCACTAAAAAATCTATGAAACCAGAAACGTCATCGGATAACGCGGTCAATCGAATCGCGAAAGGCACCACTTTCGAGGGAGTGCTCCGCAGTGAAAACAACGTCCGAATTGACGGCACGTTCGAAGGAGAACTTGTAACCAAAGGCCGTTTGGTCATCGGAACTTCAGGTACAATTAAAGGGTCAGTGTCTTGTGCACATTGCGAAACCGAAGGTGAAATGGAAGGGAACATTCTCGTCCAAGAACTTTTCGTTTTGAAGGCGTCCTCCAAAGTGCACGGAGACATCCAGTACGGACAACTATCCGTAGAGAACGGAGCACAAGCCACGGGCAACCTTCATCTGACCTCCAAGGTGAAGGACATCAAGCACGCAAGCCGCGACAAGCAGCAAGCGGCTCCAAAGGTTACTGCTCAGCAGCCTGCCGCGGTTTAATTCCGTAGCACTTGCCACGACAAACTCCGAATCGCACCCCGCAATCTGGCTCTTTTCTGCGGTTTTCCGGCATGGCATTTACCATGGCAGGATCCATTGGTATAGCTGTATGGTTAGGCCGCAGATGGGATGAAAACAGTGGTCGAGAACTCCCTTTTGGCACGCTTCTAGGGGGGGTGTTGGGTACAGTGCTTGCAATTTGGATGGTAATCAAGGAGTTGTCAAAATAACCTTTAGCACATGCGTTTTCCGGTAAAACTAGCCCTTGCCAATGCGATGTTGCTCATTGCGGGTTTGGTCACTCCGCCATTTGCGCCTTTTGCTTATTCTTGGCTCTGGTTGGCGGTGGTGTGCTGGTACTTTGGATTGACTTTTTTATTGAACCGCTGGATTCAAACGGCCATGCGTCGCTCCTCTATGCAATTCATTACTGCGGTGAACGGCTCCACTGCCATCAAAATGTTTTCGAGTTTGGCGTTGGTCACAGCATACCTCGTTTTCATCGGAGGGACGTACCGTGTCCACTTTGTTTTGGGGCTGTTCGCAGTGTTCGCTGTAAACACGATTTTGCTTGTCGTTGAATCGCAAAATCATGCCCCTCGTGACCCGAATTGAAGATTTCCACTTGCACTCGTAAAGAAATTCGTAAAACTTCGATGTTGCCGGTGTTCTGTGCGTTATTTTTGCGCCGAATTCAGCTCAATTGCTAGAAATGAATCGCCATTTTAGTCCATTCAAGGCCCTGCTTGCCGCCTTGCTCCTCCTCTCTGGGACGGCGCTCTTGGCCCAAGACCACGGCTACGCTGATGCGGACGATGAACATTCGGAGCATGTCGAGCACGAGGCCCATCCGGACGGCGCGGCGCACAGCGAATCGGACGCTCGCGACGCAGAAGCGCAAGATCACGGCCACCACGAGGATGATGCCCACGGAGAACACGCGCATGGCGAACACGGCCATGACGAAGAATTTGTGGCTGGAACATTCATTATACACCACATAGCTGACGCCCACGACATCCATCTCTTTGGTGATGTTCATATCCCGCTGCCTGTCATCCTTTACATCGAAGGCAAGGGGGTGAAGTTTTTCATGAGTAGTGCATTCGAAGGCCACGGCCACGGGAATAAGACATGCGAACTGGACGGCATCACGCTCACAATGCACGCGGCGGATGGCACGGCCGCGGACGGCACTTCTGTAGTATCCGGACAAATAACCGCTTCTGAAACAGAGTCGGCTCTAACGGTTTACGACTTTTCGATTACCAAATCAGTGTTTGGTATGCTCTTGATCCTTGCCGCCATGGTTTGGATGTTCCTAAGTATTGCAGGACACTACAAGAAAAACCCAGGGCAAGCGCCCAAGGGAATGGCTAATGCGTTCGAGCCGTTGATCATCTTCGTACGAGACGAGATTGCAAAACCTTCCATCGGAGACAAAGCAGATAAGTTCATGCCGTTCTTGTTGACGGTCTTCTTCTTTATCTTCTTCTGCAACATGTTAGGTTTGGTTCCATTCCTCGGCGGGTTCAACATTACAGGCACCATTGGTGTTACGGTTGTTTTGGCCACCTTGGTGTTTTTGCTGACTAACCTGAACGGAAATAAGCACTACTGGGGCCACATTTTCTGGCCCCCTGGCGTACCATTACCAGTGAAGTTTATCTTGGTTCCGATTGAGGTGTTCAGTATCATCATGAAGCCGGCGGTATTGATGATCCGTTTGACAGCAAACATTAGCGCGGGACACATCATCATTCTCGCTTTCACAAGTTTGATTTTCATTTTCGGTGATGACGGTCAGGCCATCGGAGCCGGATCGGGCATGGGATTATTCTCTACAGCCTTTATGATTTTCATGTACTTCTTGGAGTTGTTGGTGGCTTTCTTACAAGCTTTTGTGTTCACACTGCTCGCCGCGATTTACTTCGGCGACGCCACCCACGACCCGGCACACCATTGAATTAAAATCCATCCACAATAAAAACCAACATTATGGAATTGTTGAGCATTCTTTTTGAAATCGGAGTAGGTCAAGGCCTTGCAGGTCTTGGCGCAGGTGCAGCAGCGATCGGCGCTGGTATCGGTGTAGGCCGCATTGGCGGATCTGCATTGGAAGCGATGGCGCGTCAGCCAGAAGCAACCAGTGATTTGCGTTCAAACATGATCGTCGCCGCGGCACTTGTTGAGGGTGTTGCCCTTTTCGGCATCATCATCTGCTTGCTCGTAGCCCTCGGTTAATAGACCATGGGAGCGCTACTAACACCGGCCCTCGGGACCGTCGTTTGGGCATCCATTGCATTCCTTGTGGTGCTTTTCGTGCTTCGCCGTTTTGCGTGGGGTCCGATTCTGGCTGCGCTGAATGAGCGCGAAGAATCCATAGCGGGCGCCTTGAATGAGGCTGAGAAGGTCCGTAAGGAAATGCAGGAGCTTGCCGCAAGCAATGAAAATCAACTGAAGGAAGCCCGCGCGGAACGCGATCGCATGATGCGTGAAGCCCGCGAAATGGCAGATCAGTTGGTAATCGATGCCAAGAACACAGCCCGCGAAGCAGCAGACAAGGAGGTTGCTGCCGCCAAAGACGCCATCGCGATTGAGCGCAAAGCCGCTATAGCGGAGTTGAAGTCAGAGGTAGGCAACTTGTCCTTGGAAATTGCGGAGCGTTTGCTGCGAGAAAAGTTGGAGTCGAACGATGAGCAGAAAGCGCTCGTCAACCGGCTCATTGATGAATCTCCATTGAATTAACCAATGGCCACTCCACGCGCAGCTATACGATACGCCAAATCCCTCTTCAGCCTTGCGGAAGAAAAGGGAGCGATTGACAACATGGAAAGGGATATTCGGTTATTGAACGATGCCGTTCAAGGATCCGATGACCTGGAATTGCTGTTGAAAAGCCCTGTTATTAAGGCGGACGCCAAGGAAAGCATCCTGGTGAAAATCTTTGATGGCAAAGTCGAATTGCTCACGTTGGAGTTTATCAAGATTTTGGTGCGCAAGGGACGGGAGTCCATCTTGCCTGCCATTGTTGACGAGGCCCTGAATCTAATCCGCCAGCAACGCAACGTTCGTGTGGCGGAAGTGAAGACCGCAGTGCCTATGGATGATGAGTTGCGCAGCCGTGTGGGTGCAGCTTTGAAAAACCTTCACGACGGAGAGGTTGAATTGAAGGAAACCGTAGCGCCTGAGTTGCTCGGCGGTTTTCAATTGCTCATGGACAACCGCATGATCGATTCTAGCATCAAGCGCGAGTTGGAGCTCCTTCGCCGTCAAATCACCGATCACGATTACGAACCGGAATTTTAATCCGGACACCAAAACCGAACACCAGCCGAAATCATGGCAGAAATCAATCCAGCAGAAGTCTCTTCCATTTTACGCGAACAGCTCGCGGGCGTCAAGTCAGCCGCTGAACTGGAAGAAGTGGGAACGGTCCTTCAAGTCGGAGATGGCATTGCGCGCATCTACGGTTTGACCAATGTGGAATCCGGCGAATTGATCGAATTCGAAAACGGCGCCAGGGGCATCGTGTTGAACTTGGAAGAGGACAACGTCGGTGCTGTATTGTTGGACCCTTCAGGTGACCTTAGGGAAGGCTCATCGGTCAAACGCACAAGGCGCATCGCCGCAATTCGGGCAGGTGAAGGCATGTTGGGCCGCGTCGTGAACACCCTCGGTGAACCCATCGACGGAAAGGGTCCTATTCAAGGCGACTTGTATGAGATGCCGATTGAGCGCAAAGCGCCAGGAGTGATTTTCCGTCAACCGGTGAGTGAACCGTTGCAGACGGGAATTAAAGCAATCGACGCCATGATCCCGATTGGCCGAGGCCAGCGTGAGCTAATCATTGGTGACCGCCAGACGGGTAAGACTACGGTCGCGATTGACACCATCATTAACCAACGCGAATTCTACGAAGCGGGTGATCCCGTGTTCTGTATTTATGTCGCAGTTGGCCAGAAGGGCTCGACGGTTGCAGGCATCGTGAAGACATTGGAAGAGAACGGGGCATTACCGTACACCGTTGTTGTAGCGGCAACGGCTTCAGATCCGGCACCGCTCCAATTCTACGCACCGTTCACAGGTGCTGCCATTGGTGAATTCTTCCGCGACACAGGACGCGCGGCATTGGTGGTATACGATGATTTGTCAAAGCAAGCGGTTGCCTACCGTGAGGTATCGCTTCTTTTGCGTCGTCCTCCAGGACGTGAGGCATATCCAGGTGACGTGTTCTATCTGCATAGCCGTCTCCTAGAGCGCGCAGCGAAGGTCATTAGCGAACAAGAAATCGCTTCTCAAATGAACGATTTACCAGCTTCTTTGAAAGACATGGTGAAAGGCGGTGGTTCATTGACAGCTCTGCCGATTATTGAAACCCAAGCAGGGGATGTCTCGGCATATATTCCTACGAATGTAATTTCCATTACGGACGGACAAATCTTCCTCGAATCGAACCTTTTCTTGAGCGGTATACGTCCAGCGATTAATGTGGGTATTTCGGTAAGCCGTGTAGGCGGTAATGCTCAGATTAAGTCGATGAAGAAGGTATCCGGAACATTGAAGCTAGACCAGGCGCAATACCGCGAGCTCGAGGCGTTTGCGAAGTTTGGCTCGGATCTGGATGAAGCCACTAAGGCAGTTTTGGATAAAGGTGAGCGCAATGTAGAAATCCTCAAGCAGGACTTGAATAGCCCGATGCGCGTGGAGGATCAAATCGCGATTATCTACTGCGGTGTAGAGGGCATTTTGAAGGATGTGCCTGTGAACCGCGTGAAGGACTTTGAAGTAGCCTACCTTGATTACCTCCGTTCGAAACATGCGGACACAATGGAGGAGTTGAAGAACGGCAAATACGGTGATGAGCAGAAGAACGTTCTTGCTGCTGCTGCAAAAGAAATGACAGCTCAATACGCGTAACCCATGGCTGGCGGACTCAAGGAAGTACGGGAACGAATAACATCGGTTCAGAACACGATGCAGATTACTTCTGCCATGAAAATGGTAGCAGCAGCGAAGCTGCGTCGTGCACAAGATGCGATTACCCGCATGCGTCCGTACGCTGAAAAACTTCAAGCTGTCCTCTCGAATGTGAGCGCGTCCTTGGACAGCGGAGATGGAGTCTACTCGGAAAAGCGTGAGGTGAAGCGGGTGTTGCTCGTTGCCATCACGTCAAACCGCGGTTTATGTGGAGGCTTCAACAACAACATCATCAAGCAGGTGAACAACGCCATCAAGCATGGAGATGCGGATTACCATGTGCTCCCGCTGGGCAAAAAAGCGAACGACGCCTTCAAAAAGGATGCTTCGCTTGCGCCCCAAGGATTTACTGATGATACCTGGAAGATTTTCGACGACCTCAATTTTGATGCGGCTCAAGAAGTGGCAGAGGCCATCATGAATCAGTTCCGTGTAGGCACATACGATGCCGTCAAAATCGTTTACAACAAGTTTGTGAATGCGGCAGTTCAGGAACCGACCTTGGAAGACTATCTGCCTTTGGAACCACTTGAAGCGGGAGATAAGGGGCCGGCTGGCGTGGATGTTGAATACATCTTTGAGCCGAATCAAACAGAAATTGTAGAGCGCATCATTCCAAATTCGCTCAAGGTTCAATTGTACAAGGGATTGCTCGACAGTCACGCTGCAGAGCATGGCGCCCGAATGACGGCGATGCACCAAGCCACAGAAAACGGTGGCGAGCTATTGCGTGACCTGCGCATCTCTTACAACAAGGCCCGTCAAGCGGCCATCACCACGGAGATACTCGAGATCGTCGCTGGTTCAGAAGCGTTGGACTCATAAAAACCGGTTGGCACAGTCCTTGTGTTTGTCCTGCCCGCATTAGCTTCGGGAAATGGGCTTTCAAACACGTATTTTGTTATCCATGTTGCTTGTCATCGTTCTGGCTTTGGCGGGAACGATGTACGTGGCATGGGACTTTGCGGGCGATCAGGAAGAGGCATACAATGCCCGTCGACTCGTCCGGAAAGAGGCTTCTGTGGAGCGCAGCCTGAACTACACCCTTGAACGCTTGCCGGATTCGCTAGGAACGGAGGACATTCCCAACGCTTTTTCAGACCGCATTTGCGAGTTGGCGGATATCCACGGCATGGACATCGCGCTGTACCGTCCGAGTGGTCGGTTGTTAACGGAATCGACATTAACGGACGATGCAGGAGCGAACATTCAATTGCCGGTTGATGTCCTCGCGGCGTTGGACGTGTCAGACAATCGCATTCAGGGAGCGCCCGACGGTGAAGTGGTCCATGTGTATTGGAACGTAAAGGGTCGCAATGACACAGCATTGGGCATCGTAGGTGTTCGCTACGAAAAAAGGGCGCTGGAGGCGGGGGATTTCAAGGCGTTTTGGTCGCAGTTGGCACCCTTGTACATCGTGCTGTTTTTGGGAGGGGCCATACTGGCGGCGATCCTCTCCAACGGCCTGGTGAGGAACTTGATGTTGATCCGTGACCGCATGCGGGAGCTGGAGCCAGGCGTAGAGCAGACCCCGATTGAGTACGGCCGTGCCGATGCCATTGGTGAATTGGTGGACGAATACAATGCCCTGCTTGAGCAGTTGCATGCGGCCATTCAAGAACTAGCCAAGCAGGAGCGCGAGGGCGCATGGCGCATGATGGCCATGCAGGTGGCCCATGAAATCAAGAATCCACTAACACCTATCAAGCTTGGCGCACAGCAGTTGGAGCGCGCGTGGCTGGATCAGAAAGACGATTTCGATGAGCGATTGCAGCGTTACACACGCGTTGTGGTGGAACAAATTGACATCCTCGCGGAGATTTCGCTGGACTTCTCAATGCTCGCAGCGGTTGGATTGGAAACGCTCGAGGAGGTGAATTGGGCACAGGCAACAAAAGAGGTTGCGGCGCTGTATGAACAATCAAACCCCCAAATCAAATGGCGAATATCCATTCCGGATGCTCCCGTTGTCATCGATGGGTCAAAGGCGCACCTAACGCGTGCCATGAACAATTTGATTGCCAACGCGATTGACGCCGTGGCCAATGAGCCCCATCCGTCGATTGCGATTGGATTGGAGGTGAGCCCTGAGGGGATGGCGCTCCTGACCGTGAAGGACAACGGAATTGGAATCCCAGAGGACAAACAGAAAGAGATCTTCCAGCCTCATTTTACGTCGAAGGAAAAAGGCACAGGACTGGGCCTGTTCATTACCGACTCCATTGTCCGCCAAATGAACGGCCGAATAACAGTTCGTTCGTTCCTGGGTCAAGGAGCGGTCTTCGGTTTGGAATTTTCCGTGAAATAAAAAAGGGCCTCACGCAGAGGCCCTTTTCAAATGTGTTGAAGTGTCGTTTAGAACTTTGCGCCGAATTGGATTCGAAGTTCAACAGCGCTGCCAGAAAATGGGTCCTGGCTGTACGTCGTGTAGTTCAACTGGGGCGTTACGTACCACCAGTCTTTCACATCGATCCACTTGCCCACTCCGACTCCGAAGCCTGAGTAGTCATTTACACTGGTGTCGGTTCCAAGCCCGTCATCAGTGCTGCCCGAGATAATTTGAGCTTGACCGTAGTAGTTGTCTCCAAAGAAGTAAGCACCTCCTAGGCGAACTTCAAATGCCGATAATGTGATTTCGGCGCCATCTGCGGCGTCAGGACTTGGATCAGGAGCTGTATCAGAATTTTGGCTCAACGCCAAGGTGACTCCAATGTTGTCAGCCACAGCGTACCCGATAAAAGGGTCTACTACCATGCCTTCGTCGGAGAAGAGCTTGAACACTTGGGTGGCATCAGCGGCGCCGAGGTACCATGTTCCTTTTTCCTGCAATGGTGCAGCGTCCTGTGCAGTTGAAGCAACTGCGAAAAATGCAATCGCACAAAGAGTAAGTAAATTTTTCATAAAGAAAATTTTTAATGATGCTGCAAATTGTGTCCTTTCATCGTGTACCTGATGCACGTCGTGTGGAGTTTTCAAAAGTGAATTGTTAGCGCCCGTGAGATGAATCACGGAATTTGATGGTTCAATAAGCCGGATGCTGCGACGTTTTTGGATGCTACTTTATACCCAGTGAATTCACGGGCACTATGAACACGTCAGCAATGATAAATACAGGTTAAGAAATTGTAAAATCTCCAGGATTTTGCTTCATACTTGTACGGGTCTTTACGTTGCACATACTGAAATTTTAAATCCTGATATATGAAAGCAAGATTATTACTCTTTGCGGCTGTGCTGTTCACTGGAGCAGCTTGGTCACAGGGCAAGGTGACCGGTAAGGTGACCGACCGAGCATCCGGGAACGGATTGCCAGGAGTTGCCGTTGTTGTCTCCAGCGAAGGCATGGGTGTGTTCACCGATGCCGACGGCTCTTACTCCATCACGGCCAATGCGGCAAGTGACGAACTCATCTTCAGTTTCCTCGGATACGGAACAGAGCGCGTGGCTTGCGGAGGCAATAGCGTGGTCAACGTAAGCCTCGCCGCTGGTGTTGACCTCGATGAGGTTGTGGTAACCGCTCTCGGGGTTTCTCGTGAGAAGAAAGCATTGGGCTATGCGGTCCAGGAGCTGGGCAATGATGCCTTTACGGAAGCCAAAACCGACAACGTCGTTAAGTCGATGACTGGTAAGATTGCGGGTGTGCAGGTCACATCTGGTACCGCAATAGGCTCATCTTCAAAAATTATTTTGCGCGGCGCCAGCTCGATTACCGGTGACAACCAACCACTCTTCGTGGTGGACGGTGTGCCGATGGATAACTCGGACTACTCGAGCGGCAATCAACAACGTTCTGTTGGCGGTTACGACTATGGTAATGCGATGCAAGACTTGAATCCGGACGACATTGAGTCGGTCACGGTTTTGAAAGGTCCAGCGGCAGCGGCACTCTATGGTTCGCGCGCATCCAACGGTGCAATCGTTATCAAGACTAAGACGGGTGAAGGCCACCGCGCATCAGGCAAGTCCGGATTGGGCGTTTCGGTCAGCAGCACCGTTGCATTCAACGACGTGTTCATTTTGCCTGACTACCAGAACAGCTACGGAGGCGGCCCAAGCACGAGCTGGGCAGACACCATCGATGGTAATTACATTCCTGACTACGCATTGGACGGAAGCTGGGGTCCAGCATTTGACGGCACAGCGAACGTTCGCCACTGGGACAGCTGGTACGATTATGAAGGTGACGAAGGATTTGGCGAGGTTCGCCCTTGGGAGGCCAACCCGAACAACGTTGCCGACTTCTTCCAAACAGGTGTGCTTTACTCGAATAATGTAAGCGTTACGGGTTCTACTGACGAGAGCTCTTTCCGATTGAGTTACACAAACCACGACCAGACCGGTGTTTACGAGAACTCCTCGTTGAACCGCAACACGTTGAGCTTCGCAGGCAACAGCCAAGTAAGCGAAAGGCTGAGCGCAAGCGTTTCAGCCAACTATGTTCAGCAAAAAGGCCAAGGCCGTCCATTGACGGGATACGGTGAGTCGGTGATGTCTCAGTTTACGCAGTGGTTCCACCGCCAGTTGGACATGGACCGTTTGCGCAACTACATCAACCCAGATGGTACGCAGCGTACGTGGAACCGCAACAGCCCAACCGATCCTTCACCGAACTATTTCGACAACCCGTTCTGGGAGCGTTACCAGAACGTTCAGGATGACCAGCGCGATCGTGTATTTGGCAACCTCACATTGAACTATAAGATCAACGACAACTTGAGCTTCATGGGCCGTGCGCTCACAGACTTCTACATCGACCGTCGTCAAGAGCGCATCGCTGTAGGTGGTGTGCGTGAATCTTCTTACAGTGAGTACACGCGCCAACTCCAGGAAACCAATTTGGATGCTTACTTGAACTTCAACAAGGAGATCAACGCTGACTTGAACGTGGTAGGTTTTGTGGGTGTAAACAAACGCATCCGGGACTATAAGCGATTCGGCGCCTACACATTGGGCGGATTGAACACCCCAGGCCTCTACAACGTGGCCAACGGTGGTGACGGATACCAGATCGACGACTACGAAGAAAGCAAGGTAATCAACTCGTTGCTCGGTTCTGCTAGCATAGGTTACCAGCGCACGCTGTTTATCGACGTCACTGCGCGCAATGACTGGAGCTCTTCGCTCCCAGCTGAGAACAACAGCTACTTCTACCCATCAGCCACCGCTAGTTATGTGTTCAGTGAAGTCGCTGACATTCAAGGCTTGAGCTTTGGTAAGCTGCGCTTGGGTTGGGCACAGGTCGGTAACGACACAGGCCCTTACCAGACGGGCTTAACCTACGGTGTGAATCCGAACTTCGGAAGCAGCGGTTCGGCGTCTGTTCCAAACGCGCAGAACAATCCGAACCTGCGACCAGAGAAGACGACCAGTTTCGAAATCGGAACGGAGTTGAACTTCTTCATGGACCGCCTCCGCATCGATGCGACATATTATAACAACATCACCGAAGACTTGATCTTCAACGTACCGGTATCAGCCGCTTCAGGTTACACCAGCGCGGTATTGAATGCGGGTAAGACGCAGAACCGCGGTGTTGAATTGGCCGTGTCAGGAACGTTGATTCAATCTGAGGACTTCCAATGGGATCTCGGTGTCAACTTCGCCAAGAACAACAACGAGTTGCTCGAATTGGCTGACGGTGTGGAGAACATCCGTTACACGAGCCTCTTCGGTGTTACGTTGGAAGCACGTCCTGGACAGCCACTCGGTACGTTCTACGGCTATGACTTCGTTTACGATGACAACGGCAACAAGCTTGTTGGAACCAACGGAACTTACTTGCGTACGCCAGGTGTTGTTCCAATCGGAGACATCTTGGCGGACTTCACCGGAGGCGTCTGGTCGGACATGCAGTACAAGAACTTCTCGTTCAGCGCGCTGGTCGACTTCCAAAAAGGCGGATCGGTACACAGCTACTCCAACCAGTGGGGCAAGTACTCGGGCACCTTGGCTGAAACGGCTGAAGGCAACATTCGTGAGGATGGCGTGACAGTCGAAGGGGTTTATGGTTCGTACGAAGTGGACGAAGACGGAAACGTCGGCGCTATCACGTACTTGGACGCAAATGGTGAGGAATCGGCAACGGCAGTTGCCAATGAGACTACCATCGCCGCACAAAGCCACTACTTCTCTAATCAAGGGTACGTGATCCACGCGGCTGACCAGTACGACGCGAGCTTCGTGAAGTTGCGTGAGTTGCGATTGGACTACAACTTACCTGAGAGCATGACAGGTGGCCTTCCATTCAGCAACATCAGCGTAGGTGTTTATGGACGTAACTTAGCCATCTTGCACAAGAACGTCCCGCACATCGACCCCGAGGTGGCAACCTCTTCGTCTAACGTACAAGGATTCGAGGGAGGTCAGCTTCCAGCTGAGCGCACCATTGGCTTCAATTTGAAGTTCAACCTCTAATTCCCACCCTTTAAAAGATTATGAAAATGAATAAGCAAATTTTCTTCCTGGTGGGCTTGATTGGAGCCCTCGCCTTCACGGGGTGCCGCAAGGACTTCGAGGAGATCAACACCAATCCCAATGAGCCGACTGCAGTTTCAACAGGCTTCCTGTTGACCAGCGCACAGAAGGCGACCATGGACAGGGTCTACGACTCGTTCTGGGGCAGCCGCCGTGGCATGCAAACGGCACAATACTGGAGCTCTAACCAGTACTCAAATGAGAGCCGTTACCAGTATAGGGATGCCACAGCTAACAGCGCTTGGGCATCCTTCTATGCCGGTCCTTTGCAGGACTTGCAGACCATCATCGACCTCAACTCCGGAGACAATGCGGGGGACTACGCGGGCTACGGTGATAATGCGAATCAGATTGCAGTAGCCAAGATTCTCCAAGCATGGATCTACCAGCATTTGACCGATGCCTTTGGCGACATTCCAATGTCCGAAGCGTTGCAAGGTGTCGGTAACACCACGCCCGGCTACGACAGCCAGGCGGATGTTTATGCTGCATTGGTTGTCATGCTGGATGATGCGATTGGAAGCATGACGAGTGGAGCTGGCCCGCAAGGCGACCAGATCTATGGCGGTAACATGGACCAATGGACCAAGTTCGCGAACTCGCTGAAATTGCGTGTGGCCATGCGCATGGCTGACGTCAGCCCAGGTCCTGCTCAATCAGCGGCTGAAGCGGCATTGAGCTCAGGCATGATCATCGCAGGCAACGAGGACAACGCCTTGTTTTCTTACTTAACTGGCGCCCCCAATAATAACCCCATCAACGAAGATTACAAGACGCGAAATGATTTCGCCGCATCCAATACGATGGTGGACTACCTGGCATCATTGAATGACCCGCGGGTCGGGGTTTATTATGCAGAGGCGGTGAACGGCGGTGGTTACGTCGGTGAAGTTTACGGATTGACAGAAGCGAACGCGGCCATCACCATGAACGACGACGTTTCACAGCGTGGTTCGGCGATTTTGGCAGCTGACTTACCAGGTATCCTCTTCGATGCAGCCCAAACCCACTTCTTGGCAGCAGAAGCTGCTGAGCGCGGTTGGTCAAGCATTCTTTCTGCAGAAGAGCACTACAACGCGGCCATTGCGTTGAACATGAACTTCTGGGGCATTACCGACGAGGCAGCTATTGCGGACTACACGGGTCAAGATGCTGTTGCTTATGCTACGGCTGAAGGCGACTGGAAGACCAAGATCGGTCGGCAGAAGTGGGTGGCTTTGTACATGCAGGGTTACGAAGGATGGGCGGAGTACCGTCGTTTGGACTTCGGTCTTTTGAACGCTTGTGCAGACGGCGCATTGGCTGGTGACGGCAACGTGCCCACTCGCATGTGGTACCCGCTTGACGAACAAACCCTAAACGGTGACAACTGGTCTGCAGCGACCGACGCAGGGGCAACTGACTTATTGTCTACGAAACTGTGGTGGGACGTCAACTAACAGAACCCAACATATCTACTCACAAGAAAGCCCCGCTTTAAGCGGGGCTTTTTTTTGGTGCGAAGCAAAGCGTTTAGCACTGGTAGCCCAGTCTCATGCGGAAAGAGCGGGGTGCTGAGAAATTGAATGCGCCTGCAAGAATGCGCTCTCGGGTGTCGACCCGGAAGCGAGACCAGGACCGCTCAATACCCCACATCTGTGAACCGCTGAGCAAGAAGGGTGAACTTCTTTATGGCCGACGACTGTCGCTGCGGGAATCAAATACGTGTTATGGTTCAATTTTGATTGCAGGGAATCACCACGGGCCTGCTGGGTGTTGCATCCATGTCAAACGCGGCGGTTTGCAGGTTGAGGATGTGACGCCCGTCAGGAAGCGATTCTGGGGCGAAAGCAAGCTCTGTAATGGTCGATTGGCGCCGTGGGTTGTCCGGATAAGTCCAAAAGGCGTGGTGCGCTGCTAACGCCCCTCCATCGACCTCCCGATCGACGGAAGGTACGTCGACGAGGACGTGGTCGACGTTGCGCTCCACAAGCCAGCGCATGGCCTCCACTTCAAAGTACGGAGGATTGGTGTTGGACCAATTGCGACCGACCTTGGATGCTGAGTTTGGCAACGTTCGGATGACGACGGCGGGTGGTAAGTTGGTTTGGGTGTTCCAATGCTGGGAGGCAGAGAGTGTCAGTTCACGCTCGGTGATGACCTGGTCTCCGTTTCGCGCCTCAGGAAATACACTCATCACCAGGCACGGCATGAGGATAGGAATCGTCAACTCGTTTACAGAATGGGCCTCTGGTGAAATGTGTCCCAAGCATTCCGTGTGGGTGCCGTTCCCGTGTGGGTTGAACTTGACATTGCGAAAGTTGACGGCGCCACCTTCTGCGACAGATCCTAGAAAACCGTTCGCACGAACAACTTCGAGCCGCATGAAGTCCACATACCAAGCGCGCGAGCCGTGGCCGTCACCCATGGTGATGCTCAGGTCTTCGTGTGCCGCTCCATTTGCGACAAAAGAGATGCCTTGAAAGTCCAGTTCCATGGAAACAAGGTACAACGACAGCGGCCTTTGCTGCACAAAAAAGGCGGCACCTACGGCGCCGCCCTTTCGAATGCGTTTGTGTTCGAATCAGTCGAACAAGAAACCTACACGCAACGCGCCTTGGAATACGTTTCCAATGGTGGTGTTGCTGATGTGGTTTGGCCATGCGTAATACAACTCGTCATTGCCTGCGCCGTCAGGCCAGTACTCATTGTAGATGACACCGTCCAATGCGCTGAATGGCAATTGGCCTACGAACTC
Organism: Crocinitomicaceae bacterium; assembly: GCA_002690915.1. Classification (GTDB taxonomy): domain Bacteria; phylum Bacteroidota; class Bacteroidia; order Flavobacteriales_D; family Sanyastnellaceae; genus UA16. Next base: position 4,572 of record NZGF01000035.1, on the reverse strand, counting down.
ACCTGCTACTTCAGCACCTGCTGCTTCTGTAGAGAAGGCATTGTTGAAGTACATGTTGAATGCCGTCAAGTCGCTGGTAGTGATGGTGTGGTTTCCAAACGACGTTCTGCTGAAACCGAGACCGGCTTCGAATCCGAGGTAGATGGCATCTGAAAAATAGTAGTCGGCACCGAAGAGAATGTTGAAGCCTACGTTGGTAAAGCCTTGCTCGTTGCCTAGGTCCCATACGATGTACTGGTCAGGTTGACCGGCATCGTTTATGTCTTGTGGTCCCCAAAACTCTTGCTTATCCGAACGATTGCCGATGGTGATAGGCAATTCGAACGCGATGTAAGGAGAGAGATTATCCATGCCGTCGAAGTGCATTTCGTAACCTGGAGCAATACCGAATGATGAGCTCTTCGTATTGATGTTCAACTGTGGGCTGACGGGATCAGCTTCGTTGATTTCGCCATCTTGGTACCAAGCGTGCAGGTCGTTGGAATTGGATACGGAGATGGACAAGCGGAAGGCGCGGTTGTCTTCCAAGAAGTTACGGTATTTGAGCGTTGATCCGTCGATGGGGCTACCTCCGAAAGGAGTGAAAGCTACCTCGATGTTGTGCTCATCGCCCATTTGCTTTTGGGCCTGAACGCCCATCGTTACCAGCGCTGATAGCGCCAGAGTGAACATGAGTTTCTTCATGGTGTTGTGTTGTGTTTCACGAAATTTCCGAATGCAAGAAAGGCAAAAAACATTCAAGTACGCATCAATGGCCCGAACTTTCGCAAATGAAAGCATGTTCAAAACCGAACATTCCGCACCACTGGTCGAACTTTTACACAGTCCACGCCTTCCGCGGGAGCGGCGATGAAATGGTCGAAAGGCTGGCCCATTACTTGGCGGAATCACAGGGTAAGCAGCGCGATTTCGTTTTGCCTTACTCGACCCCATTCGAAAGACTAAGCTATTGGAAATCAAGGCTAAACAATAGCGTCGGGGCTAAATCAGGCGCGCTGTGGAAAGCGAATTTTCTGGAGGAGGTGTTGGCCCAGTCCAACCGGCTGCACGACCCGCGGTACCTCGGCCATCAGGTAGCTGTTCCGCTGCCCCAATTGTCTTGGCTGCAGGCCGCAACATCTTTGCTGAACAACGGCATGGCCATTGATGAAATGGGTCCGGCAAGCAGCCCTATGGAAGAAGCGGTGATGCAAGAGCTTGCCCAATTTATGGGCCTTGGCAGTGCGGCCAGCGGAATTTTGTGCCACGGTGGCACTCTGGCCAATCTTACCGCTTTGCTCGCTGCACGACAGCGTAAAGCGTCAGGAAACCCATGGAAGGACGGGTCCGAACGACCATGTGCCGTTCTGGTAAGCGAGCAGGCGCATTATTGTGTGGATCGAGCCGTTCGGGTGATGGGATGGGGAGCTGCAGGTGCGGTGAAGGTCCGGACCCTCGCAAATCATCAAATCGATCCGGTAGCGTTGCGAATAGCGTTTGCGGAAAGCACCGCACGGGGCCTTGATGTAATCGCCGTAGTGGGCAATGCTTGCACGACATCCACAGGTACGTTTGATGACCTAGAGGTACTTGCTGGCTTTGCGGATGAAAACGACCTGTGGTTCCACGTGGACGGCGCACACGGTGCCGCTCAGATATTTTCTGAACGTAACAAGGGCCCATTGAAGGGTATAGAAAAGGCAGATTCGGTGGCCATGGACTTTCATAAGATGTTGGGCGTTCCCGCATTGTGCACGGGCTTATTTTACCGCAATGGTTCGGATGCCTATGCAGCGTTTAGTCAAGAGGCTGCTTACTTGTATGAGAACGAACAGGAGGAGTGGTGGAATTTGAGCAAGCGAACCTTCGAGTGCACGAAGCGCATGCTCAGCGTGGCGGTTTTTGGCATTTGGGAAGCGCACAGCCACAATCTCTGGGAGAGCCTGGTAGATCGGCTGGTGGATCGGGCTCAAGTAGCCGCTCGCGCGATTGAACAGCGGCCGCATTGGGAGTTATTCGCTCATCCTCAGTCGAACATTGTGTGTTTTCGCTTGAGGGGCTCGGACAATGCGGCTCTGCGTCACGCCATGCTCAAACACGGCCCGCAATACATTGTCAAGACTGTGCTCAACGGCGAAACGTGGCTGCGGTGCACCTTTCAAAACCCACTGACCGAGGAGAGCGACATCGAGGCGCTTCTTGACCGGTTGGAGGAGCTAAAGGCGAATCGGGGGTAACCTCGGGAAGTGGAAATCACGGAATTTAGAAAGTGATTCCGTCGCAGATTTTGCGATTGGGAGCGTTGAGCACCCATCTTTTTTTGCCGATGGGACATGCTGATCACGCATTATCTGGACGCCACAACGTAGGGCAGTTATTGAAAGTGAGAACCTTACAATTGTGGTTAAGAACCCTCGCCGAGTAATTTCACTCTACAGTTACGCTTTTGGCGAGGTTGCGTGGCTGGTCTACATCGCAGTTACGCATTACAGCGATGTGGTAGCTCAACAGCTGCAGGGGCACGACGGTCAACAACGGTGCAAGGGCTTGATCCGTCTTCGGTACTTCAATAACGAATTCAGCCAACTGTTTTAAGTCTTGGTTTCCGGCAGATACCAGTGCAACGAGTCGTCCGCCGCGTGCCTTGACTTCTTGGATATTCGATACGATCTTTTCATACACATCGTCAGCCGTTGCGATAAAGAAGACGGGCATCTCCTCGTCAATCAAAGCGATCGGGCCATGCTTCATTTCCGCTGAGGGATAGCCCTCCGCGTGGATGTAGCTGATTTCTTTGAGCTTCAACGCGCCTTCCAATGCCACAGGGAAATTCACGCCGCGGCCGAGGTACAGGGCGTTCTCGTTGTTAACGAAGTGGCTCGCAATCTCTTTGATGCGCACGTCCTGTTCCAGCAGCTTTTGAACCTTTTCGGGAATGGCGTTGAGTTCGACCAGCAAACGGCTGAACCGTTGGGCGGAGATCTGGCCTTTCTTCTTGCCGACCAGCATGGCGATCAACGTGAGCACGGTGAGCTGAGCGGTAAAAGCCTTCGTCGAAGCGACGCCAATTTCGGGTCCGGCGTGGGTATATGCGCCGCTGTCCGTTTCGCGGGCTATGCTTGATCCGACTACGTTACAAACACCAAAGACGTGAGCACCTTGTTGCTTTGCCAGTTGAATCGCAGCAAGGGTATCGGCCGTCTCACCAGACTGTGAAATGGCAATGACCACGTCATCCGCCCGAATGATGGGGTTGCGGTAGCGGAACTCAGAGGCGTATTCCACCTCTACGGGGATGCGAGCAAAATCTTCGAACAGATATTCCGCCACAAGTCCCGCGTGCCAGCTGGTTCCGCATGCGATGACAATGATGCGTTGTGCGGCTTCCCACTTTTCCCAGTGGTCATCGATGCCGGACATTTTGATTTCCGACCGCGATACGCTCATACGACCGCGGATGGAATCCAGAATGGAATTCGGTTGTTCGAAGATTTCCTTGAGCATGAAATGTTGGAAGCCGCCCTTTTCGATGGCTTCGATTTGCATCTCGAGTGCATGGATTTCCGGGGTGATAACCATGTTTTGCAGGTTCCGAATGGTCAGACCGGTTTCCCGGTGCATGACTGCTACTTCCTCATCTTCGAGGTAGATGACGTTTTGGGTGTGCTCAATGATGGGCGTCGCGTCTGAAGCGATGTAAAACTCATTTTCTTCACCAACCCCAATAACAAGAGGGCTCGATTTACGCGCAGCGATTAGTAAATCGGGCTCGTTCGCATCGATGATGGCTATAGCATAGGCTCCCTCGACCTCTTTGAGGGCCATTTGCACAGCGTCTGAGATGCTGGCGTCCGTTCGGTTTTGGACTTCGTCAATGAGGTGGATTAGCACTTCGGTATCGGTGTCGCTGATAAAACCGTGCCCGTTGGCTTCAAGACTGGTGCGAAGGGATTCGTAGTTCTCGATTATGCCATTGTGGATCATGGCGAGGCGGCCATAGCGCGCAGTGTGCGGGTGTGCATTGACGTCATTAGGAGGTCCGTGCGTAGCCCATCGGGTGTGCCCGATGCCTATCGTCCCGGTTGGAATGTTGTCGCCTACAAAGGCCAAGAGATCGTCAACCTTTCCTTTTTTCTTTTTGACTTGTATGACGTCATTACCATTAAAAACAGCAACGCCGGCGCTGTCGTATCCGCGGTATTCGAGTCGTTGCAGCCCTTTGATGAGAATGGGAAAGCAGTCTTTTTCACCTATGTATCCAACAATACCGCACATCGTAAGACAAATTTAAAAACAACACTTATTCACTCCACGTCACCACGAGACGGGCATTCGGCTTCCATCCTGTGGTGTCACCTTCCAATGGTTGGACCGCAGGGCCGTTCAGCACAACGCCCTGAAGCGAGACTCCCGCTCGCGAAGACACAACGTAGAGTTTATCGGATTCGTACGTGCCGTTGAGCATCTGTTGGAACGTTTGTGAAATGTTAAAGCGATACGCTTTTTCTGAACTGTCGTAATTGCCATTGATGGCGTCGATTCTCTTGGCCTGCATGATGACACGAAGCATATGACTGATGCTGCACCACCAGG
>NZGF01000034.1 GCA_002690915.1 Crocinitomicaceae bacterium | reverse complement strand
GGACATAGCTCGATCCACCATTGAGCCGCTGCCAGAACTCGAGGAACCGCCTGACCCGCAGGATCCATTCGGTGGCTACACTGCCAATCGCCTCGAGCAGGACTTGCTCATGGCCACAAGTGGGATCGTTACAAAAACAATAAGGCGGCGTCTGGAGCGCTACAAGAGGTACATGACCCAGCTTGGCGCGGAGGAGCTCGATGTCGTCCGGAAGTACAAGGACTTGGTCCTTGAGGCGTACAGTTTTGCAGCAAGCGCTGAGCTGGTGCATGCGCCTGGCATCAATGTAATGTACGGCGACAAGAAGGGCGACATCGGTTGGTGGGCGAGCGCTAAGTTGCCCATCCGGCCCGATCACGTGGACACCAAAGTCGCCATCGACGGCACCAACCCCGCTAACGATCCGCAAGGTTGGTACGGTTTTGATATGAATCCTCAGCTTGTCAACCCCGAACGCGGCTTCGTCTACTCAGCCAACAATGCTCCTCAGCCCAATGACAGTGTTCGCTACCCCGGCCACTATTACGCAGGCAACACGCGAGCAACGGGCATTTTTGAAGTGTTTTCTGAGCCGAAAAACGACTGGACTGTCGCGGATGCCCAGGCCATCCAGTTGGATCACCACAGCCCGGTCTACCGACAGAACGCTGAGGCGCTCGTCGCTTATGCCGATGCGGCCGGTGCTGAAGTGGAGGACTTCATGCGCAGATGGGACGGAGGGCACCGGGTAGAGGATGTGGCTCCGACGTTGTATTACCGGTGGATGTACCGCACGATTCAGGGTGCGATGTACGACGAGTTTGAGCGGGCTGCCCCCGCAGAATCTGTGCTAGAAAAATTCGAAGCCTGGCACAAAACCATCGTCTCGGAGAATTTCTTCCCGCGCCTGCTTGCCAACTCCGACAGCCCGTGGTGGGACGATGTTCGCACCGAAAAGGTGGAGGATGCATCGACAATTGTGGCCGCTGCACTGGAGGCTGGGCGCGCGGATTTGAGAGCGACGCTAGGCGATGACACGAGCAAGTGGTATTATGGACGCCTGCACACGGTGGTGCATCGCCACGCCATGACGGACGCGCCGCTCGTCGGAGATTTCCTCAACGTGGGACCTTATGCATTGCCGGCCGCCAAAGACGCCCTGAACAAGTACGAGTTCAAGTTAAAGGAGGCCGTGAACTTCGACGTTTTCTCGGGGCCTTCGATGCGGATTGGCATTGATTTCGCGGACGTTGATGCGGCCGAAAGCATACTGCCAACCGGGCAATCCGGGAATGTATTCAGCCCGTTTTACGACAACCAAGCGGACCTGTACCACGCTGGTCAATTCCGCAAGCAGCGTATGAACCGTGCGGACATTGAAGCCCACCAAACGGCACGTGCGTACTTCCGTTTCGCAGGTGCGAAGGAGTAAATTATATTCGGACGAACAAAAACAAACCCATGCTTCGTTTTTCCCTATTGGCCTTTGCGGGTCTCATGTTTTGCCTTCCGTCGAGTGGGCAAAATGCACTCGAAGACCTGATTCAGGAGAAGATTGACCAGATGTCCCACCTCCAGAAAATGAACCAGATTCGCAGGAACTCCTTCTGGACGACCTCGGACAACGAGGTTTTGGGTATCCCAGGATTCGTGATGTCGGACGGTCCGCACGGCGTGCGGTTTGTCGATGCGACTTCCTTTCCGACGGGCATCGCGATGGCCGCTTCGTGGAACAAGGACATGATGTTCGACATCGGCCGGGCCATGGGACGGGAATTTCACGCCTACGGCAAACACCAACAACTCGGTCCCGCGTTGGACTTGTGCCGCGACCCGCGAAACGGGCGCAGCCCTGAGACGGGTGGAGAGGACCCGTTCTTGTGCGCGCACATGAACATTCCACTGGTGCGCGGCATTCAGACCGAACCAGTCGTGGCAACAATGAAGCATTTCAACGGCGTCAACAAGCAAGAAAATCGCCATGCTGTGAATCACCTGATGAGCACGCGCCAGTTGATGGAGCATTACGGATACAATTTCCGTCGCGTGATGCAAGACGCGGGTGCATTATCGGTCATGAATGCCTACAACCTAGTTAACGGGAACAAAAGTGCGGAAAGCACGGAATTGCTCACTGAAATCTTACGCGACCGTTGGGGCTATCCCTTCTACGTTGTGTCGGATTGGGGCTCGGTGTGGGATGCGGAAAAGGCCCTCAAGGCTGGCTGTGACCTAGAAATGGACGTCGATGAATCCGAGTACGAAGCACACCTCGAGGATTTGTATGCGTCGGGCGACATCACCGATGCGGATTTGGATGCCGCGGTTCGACGCGTGCTGCGGACCAAATACATGGTCGGCATGATGGACAATTTGCCGGTCGGAAACCCCTTCACGGGAGCCAACGTCCCTGAGCACCAACAGCTTGCTCGGGAAGCGGGTCGAGAAGCCATTGTTTTGCTCAAGAACGAGGACGGGGTGCTGCCGTTATCGGACGAAGGAATGACCGTGGCGCTGGTTGGACCGAGCACGCAAGTGGCGCAGCTCGATGGATTCGGCAGCAGTTGGGTGGATCCCCCTTATGCCGTAAGTCCTTACGAGGGGTTGGTTAATCGCATCGGAGCTCAGCACGTGACCTGGGCCTACGGTTGCGACATAAACAGCACGGACACATCGGGCTTCCAGGCGGCGCGCGAGGTGGCTGCAGCCGCCGATTATGTGATTTTCATTGGCGGTCTCGATCAGAGCCAAGAAGGCGAGAATTACGCGCCCGGCCCGGTGGATCGTACGAATGACTCTGTGGAATTGCCCGGTGTCCAACAAGACTTGATCAACGCCTTGGCTGAAGAAAATTCCAATGTCATTGTCGTTTTGAAAAGCGGAGGTATTTGTTCCATCCCCTCCGCCATTGACAACGCGCGTGGCTTCTTATACGCGTTCTACCCCGGAATGGAAGGTGGCAATGCGATTGCAGACGTGCTCTACGGAGACTACAACCCGAGCGGAAAACTTCCGGTGACCATGCCAGTGGACGACGCGCAAATGCCAGCCTGGAACGACAGCTTCTCGGACGATTACAATTGCGGCTACCGCTACTACGACGAATTGGAGTTGACGCCGCAATTCGCCTTCGGTTTTGGTCTGAGTTACACCACATTCGCCTACAGCAACTTCACGGTCAATGGACCGATACTCCCGGTAGGAGAGCCGGTGCAATTCAGCGTGGATGTCACCAACACCGGCGATGTCATGGGCGAGGAAGTGGTGCAGTTGTACGTGGAAAACAACGCCGCCGATGTGTGGATGCCCGAAAAGGAATTGAAGGGCTTTGAGAAGGTCGAATTGCAGCCGGGCGAAACAGCTACTGTGAACTTCGAATTGACAGCCAACGAGCTGTTTTATTACGACGAAGTGACGGCAGCTTATGCAGTAGCAGCGGGTGAATACGTGGCCCACGTTGGAGGTGCCTCCGATGCCCTCGATCTGAATGCGGCATTTACATTGGAAGAAGCAGTGCCCGCGCCGGATTTTGAGGTGACGCGGATTTACCACTACCCCCGCTTCCCGATGCCCACGGACTCGGTCCTGTTCCTCGGGTTGGTCAAAAACGCGGGCACGGGTGACGCGCTTCCCGGCACACCGTTGGAATTGACGTTTGCGGTGAACGGCGTTCAAGTGAGCAGCACGTCCACTTTGACAGATACGTTGCGTGCGGGCGGGTGCATCTTGCTCGGCGCCACTGAGGGCCCCGATGGTTCGCCATTCTGGGTGCCGGGGTCATTTGACATCTTCACCGTTCAAGCGACCGTTGACGGTGAAGGTGCGTGGGACGAACTGATCGAAACCAACAACAGCCTTGAGGCGGATGTGGATGTCGAAGACCCGTCGGAATTGGTACCCAACCTGTGTTACCTGAAGCCCGTCACGGCAACGAGTACCGAGAGCTGGGAATACCCAGCCGCCAAGGCGGTAGACGGTAACTTCGGTACGCGATGGAGTTCGGCCTTTTCGGACCCGCAAACCATCACGGTGGATTTGCTCGATGTCTACACCTTGGATGTCATTGCATTGGCCTGGGAAACCGCCTACTCCAGCGAGTACAAGCTGCGCGTTTCGCTCGACGGGGTCAATTGGACGATGCTCGTTCACGAGACGGAGGCCGACGGCGGGAACGATTTGTTCTACCCGGCTGTCGACGCCCGCTACATCCAAGTGGAAGGCATTGAACGGGCGACCGAGTGGGGCCATTCGCTGTGGGAAATCCAAGCATTTGGAGAGCTGAGCATGAGCCAGCCGGAACTCGATGCGTCCTTTGAGATCAAGGTCGTGCCCAATCCTTCATCGGGCGTGCTGAACATCCTCGGAGTAGACACCAACGAAACGGTCACAGTGAGCGTTTCGGACCTGTCCGGACGGTTGGTGGCGACCCAACGCATCCATGGCGGCCAACCGTTTGAATTGCCTGCCAGCGTTTATTCAGCAGGCTACCACGTCGTGCGGGTTCAGGCGCGTGAAGGCGATGTCACCCGATTGATTTACTTCGAACGTTAAGCTTCACAGCTTCATCACGTACCGCGTACCGGCGTCGCTGTATTCTTCGAAGGCGATGCTGTTTTCCGTGCACAAGCCGGTTTCTTCGCAGGCTGCTTTGAGGGCCGGGTAGGCCTTCATGGTGCCAAGGATCATGCTCACTACTCCGGACCCTCCGGACCATTCCGTGTACAGAGCAGGTCCTTTTTCGATCTCCACCAAACGGAATCCAGGGTGGGCAGCGATCGCTTCCAATCCTTCTGTGGCCGAGACCTTCACTCCAGCAAAGGACCGCAAGGAATCTTCAGGAACGAACTCGGGGTTGTCGTAGTAGATGCCCGCGAGTTCGCCGTCGGGGAATTGGGTTTTGACCTTTGCAAACGCCCCACCGATTTCCATGTAAGGTCCCACGTGCTCCACTCCGACCAGGATGAATCCACCTTGCTCACCTTGCTCCACTTCAACGGTGCGGTAGAGGCCTTGGGAAATGAGAAAACCGAAAACGAGGGCGACCATCGCCAAGACGATCCAGAGAACTTTTTTCATAAGGCGAATGTCGCAAAAATGCTGAAAAGCGCGCACAACCGGGTTAACTTTCGGCATGCACAAGAAAATCCTCCTCCTCGGCTCTGGCGAACTCGGCAAAGAAGTGGTCATCGCCCTCCAACGCTACGGTCAAACGGTCATCGCGGTGGATGCGTACGAAGGGGCACCGGCCATGCAGGTGGCTGATGCTTGTGAGGTCATCAATATGTTGGATGGGGAGGAGCTCGACCGCATTGTGGCCAAGCACCAACCGGACATCATCGTGCCGGAGGTGGAGTCAATCCGAACAGAGCGTTTTTACGATTACGAGGAACGCGGGATTCATGTGGTGCCATCTGCTCGGGCGGCCAACTTCACGATGAACCGCAAAGCCATCCGGGATTTGGCCGCGGCGGAGTTGGGATTGAAAACGGCTCCGTACCGCTATGCGACGTCTTTTGAAGAACTGGCTCAAGGGGCTGCGGCCGTTGGCATTCCATGTGTTGTCAAGCCGCTCATGTCCAGTTCTGGCAAGGGCCAGTCAGTCATTCGAACCGAGGCCGATGTACCGGTGGCGTGGGATTACGCGTTGAGTGGATCGCGCGGGGACCTCGCCGAAGTCATTGTCGAATCGTTCATCGACTTCGATTACGAAATCACCCTGCTGACCTTAACCCAAGCCAATGGTGAAACGCTTTTTTGCCCGCCCATCGGCCATCGTCAAGAGCGAGGGGACTATCAGGAAAGCTGGCAACCCATGCCGATGGCGCCTGACCTGCTGGAGGAGGCGCAGCGCATGGCGGAATCTGTGACGGCTTCCCTCGGCGGAGCGGGCATCTGGGGGGTGGAGTTTTTCATCCAAAGCCCGCGCGACGGAAAGCCGGGAACGGTGTACTTCTCAGAACTTTCGCCACGGCCGCACGACACCGGGATGGTGACCCTCGCCGGTACCCAAAATTTCACTGAATTCGAATTGCACGCCCGAGCCGTGTTGGGTATTCCGGTGCTGTCCATCGATCACGTCCGCAATGGGGCCAGTGCGGTGGTGTTGGTACCTGAAGGGGTGCAAGCGGAAGCCGCACCCGTCGTGCACGTGGCAGCCGATGCCGTCATGCCCGATACCGATTTCCGGATCTTCGGAAAACCCAGTGTGCGGCCTTTCCGCCGCATGGCCGTGGGGTTGGCACACGGCCCATTGGATGCAGATGCGCACGCATTGGTGGCCAAAGCGCAAGAAGTCGCGGGCAAGCTATCGGTGGGCTGATTTGCTGCTCAAGCGGCCATCGTCTCAAACCAAGCGCCGAGTTCACGGCGCATGGCCTCGATGCTGGACAGGAGGAAATACTGGGTCTGAATGGTGTCCGTTCGGTACGGCGTGTTCATGACGTCCGAGAGCTTGAATGGGGACAATTCGTCGCGAAGTGACCACGCGTGGTTGGTTTCTCCAAAGCTGGACATGATGCCGGCACCGATCAGTTTGGGCTGTCCCTCCGTATCAGCCAAGAAGCCGAACTCCACGAAGTACCAATAGAGCCGCTGCAAGCCGAGCAGGGCCGCGGTATTGCCAGCCTTGGCCAGTTGCCACCCCATGGTGCCAAACTCGTGCATGAACTCCGCATACTCCGGGTCCAGCAGTGGAGGGATGTGGCCGAATGTATCGTGGAACATGTCCGGTTCCTCGATGTAATCGAATTGGCTGCGATTGCGCACCCACGTGCTGGTACAAAAACACCGCCGGGCAAGCAGTTCGAAGAATTCTTCTGCTGGAATCAGTCCGGGAACCACCTTCAGGGTCCATTGGGTGTGTTTGCCCAATTGATCCTCCATGCGCTGAACGCTCGGGATTTGCTCACGGGTCAACGAAGAGACCATGGCATCCAGGCAATGCAAATACAGCGGTGACGCCTTGTCGTCGAGATTGGCGCGCTGGCGCTCGTAGAGCAAACGCCACGTGGTGTGCTGCTCCTCGGTGTAGCCTTGCATGTTCTGTACCAATCCACTGGTCATATCTCTAAAATACGCGATGAAATTGACACTCCCATGCCTCAGAGCTTGGGAGCCCTTCTGCTCGGTCCAGTCTACTCAAATCGCATGGAAGCGACTTCTAGGTCGAAAGCTTGGGCCGTGCCGTCGTATTTCATGAAACCCAATCGGATAACGCTGCCGAGGGCTTGTTTGAGGGGCAAGGTTTCCATGTCGCCGGTGAAGGCTTGGCTCCAAGTCAGGTCTTTGGCATCAATGGTGATGTCTTGCCAGTCCGCCGTCGGTTCGAATGAAGCGTAGGCGTAGGGCATCCACCAGCGTTGGGACATTTCCATGGTGAGCTTGAACGGGCCGCCTTCGCCCTTGCATCGGATCGTGATGGAGCTGAGGCCGTCGAGGTTGTATTCGCCCCAGGCGGCGCGTACAGAACTGAATCCACCGTTGTTTTCCAGCCGCGTTTGCCCCACCCAATGCATGCCCTCATCCCAGGTGATTCGGCCTTCGGAAAGCCCGCCCATCACCCCGTCGTTCAAGGGCCGCCAACTGTCCTCGGTCGTGAAATCAATGACCAAGGGGAGGGACGTCGATTCTGCGGTTTGCGTGGAGCATGCGGTGCCAATCAAAAGGGTTGAGGCCAAGAAGGTAGCGATAGCCAAGGGCCAGGAAGAGAGGAGTGCTGCCATGCCAAGAGAACACGGCACACTGGAGTTAGTTCACATCGAGGTGACCCCGATTGGACGTTTGTGCCGCACCTACAACCTCGACCGTTTCCCCTCGGATCGAGCAATGGAGTTCGCCTCCTTCCGCGGAAAGTTGCCGGGCGTGCAGGTGATCTTGGCCCATGTGCCTGGCCCAATACGGGGCGAGGGAGCAATGGGCGGAGCCCGTCACGGGGTCTTCGAGGATGGTGGCCTGTGGAGTGAAAAACCGCGAAACAAAATCGCAGGAAACTCCCGGTGCCGTCACGATGACCCCGCCGGTGCCGAGGTTGATTTGGTCAAACACGGATCTGTCGATAGCGATGTTGGCGATGTCTTCTTGGTTGTCATAAACCAGTACATAGTCTCGAGCCTTTAGCACCTCCAAGGGTTGGATGTTGAGCGCATCGCGGATGGCGTCAGGGAGCGCTGCGGGTTGCGGGTCACGAAGGGGGAGACGCATCGCGTATTTGCCATCTTTTCGGCTTACCGTCAACGGCCCACTAACGGATGAAAATGTCACGCTTTCGCTTGCGGGCTCAAGCTCACTGAGGACGATGTGGCCCGCTGCAAGGGTGGCGTGCCCGCACAGGTCCATTTCGATGTCGGGCGTGAACCAGCGCAGTTGGTATTCGCTTCCAGATTTGACCGTGTAGGCGGTCTCCGGTACACCGTTCTCTGCGGCGATGCGCAGGAGTTCGTCGTCGTCCAGCCACTCTATCAAGGGAATGACACACGCTACGTTGCCCAAGAATCCTTTGGCGACAAAGGCATCTACACGGAAGACAGGGAGGGGGGCTCGGGACTTCATTTGAGCATTTTATCCGGCGCCCCACATGAGCATGCCCGCCAACATCACCGCTCCGGCGACTAGCATCAACAGGAGGGTATAGGGCAGGATGTCTCGGGCTTTGAGTCCGGTGATTCCAAGAAGGGGCAGTGCCCAGAAGGGTTGGAGCATGTTGGTCAATTGGTCGCCGTACGCCATGGCCATGATGCCCCGGGGCAAGTCCAGCTCCAGAGCCTGGCAGGACTCCAATACGAGTGGCCCTTGCACGGCCCACTGGCCGCCGCCGCTGGGCACGAATACGTTCAGGACGCCCGAGGAAGTGAACAAGGCAACTGGAAGCCACGCTCGCGAGGTAGCCCCCACCAATCCATCGGCCAGCCAGGTTCCCAGTTCGGTCCCTGTAACCATGCCCATAATGCCGAAATAGATGGGGAATTGCACCAGAATTCCGGAAGCGCCGGAGATGGCCTCGTCCAAGGCGTTTAGGAAGGCGCGCATGGACGGGTGGGCCATCAGGGCGAGGCCCAGAAGCAGTAGGTTGATCCAGTCCGGGGTGATGAAGCGGAGTTGGCTCACCGGTGGTCCTTGCTGGGCCCACCAAATGGCCCCAGCGAAACACAATGTGCCCGCTAGCAGCGAGAGCCCGCGCCGTTGGTCCAATTGGTCCGCAGGAGTTGTGGGTGCGGACTCTTGAACCGCCTGTGCGGGTTCAGCTTTGGCTGTTTCGTCGGTCGCTGCCTCAACGGTTCTACCCAACCAGGCGAATACGGCGACAGCGGCCAAGGCAATGGCTGCGGTCAGCGCAAGGCTCCAACTGCTGAATACAGTTTCTCGCAATCCGATGGCCTCGGGCAGCGCGGCCACCCAATCGGCTCCACCCGCCAATTCTTGGAGGTGGCCTGCCTCCGCCACTTTGAGTGGGGCCGAACCACTGAGCCCGCCGTGCCAGACGAGCATGGAGGCGTAACCGGCGGCGCCGATGACGCCGAAGTTCACTTCTCCTTGGCGCCCTTGTTGGCGCATCATGTCCATGACGCCACGCACGAGGATCGCACCGCCTACCAGTCCCAGTCCCCAATTCAACCAGCCAAGTGCCATGGCGAGGAGGGCGGTTTTGGCAGCGGCCCATCGTGGGTTTGAAACGACCCAAATAACGGCCTTGTCCAAGCCTCGACGCACTGGCGGTGCCAACGCCAATACATGGCCTAGAACGAGCATGAACATCGCTTGAAAGCCGAACCGAATCAGCCCCGCGCTCCACATGCCATTGACCCACGCTCCCATGACTTCCAGCGGTGTGGCACCGCGCATGGCCAAGGCTCCCGCGACCAGCGTGAGGAGCACCGCGATGGACAACGGTGTGGGCGCGTAGCGTTGGAAACCGCGGGTGTACCGATTGAGCAGCGATTCAAGCATGGGTGAAAAGGTAACTACCGCCACCGCTGGTAGCAACCCCTCCGTCAAATTCCACGTACATTGGGGCATGGCTCGGTCGCAAACCACGCGCAGATTCATTTGGAATTTCCTTCGCAATCCCCGGCGGAATGCGAGTTTGATTCCCAGCAGCAGCTGCGCCAGTCGGGCCATGTTCGAGGGCATCGACCTGAGCCAGCAGCGGTACATTGTCGAATTGGGTCCCGGCACTGGCTGCTTCACGCACGTGCTCTACGCAAATGTTCCGGAGAGGTGTAAGGTCATCGTCATTGAATTGAACCCCGATTACATCCCACACCTGCGAGAGGCGTATGGTGATCTGTTTGAAATTATCCAAGGCAGTGCTGCGGATTTGGATGCTTACGTGGAAGAACGCGGTTGGCCGCGGATTGATTTAATCGTATCCGGCTTGCCGTTTACCCTACCGAGCCAGGTGATGCAGCCTTTGATGGCCACGTTGCAAAAGCGCACGGATGCCGGTGCGGTCTACAGGTGGTTTACCTATTTCCCGCGGATGATGGAGCGCCACTACCGCCGGTTTGCGTTCCGTCGGGTGCGTTCGGTGTTCCTCAACTTACCGCCGATGTGGATCTACACGGTCAACTGATCACAGCACCGTGAACCGCATGGGTTTTTGTCCTTCTACCTTTAGTAAATAGCTCCCTGCAGGCAACATCGGGATGACACTACTGTGCTGAGCGGTGGTTTGTGCAACGGTTTTCCCAAGAGCATCTAGCCAGAGAATGGTGCCGATTCCGTGGCACGCAATCGCCTCTCCAGGGCGACCAAAATTCGGTGCAACCAGCGCTGAGGTGGCTGTGGTCGTTGCCACATCCGCCGTACAACCCAACGCCTCTTCCCCGGCTGCAAACACGTCCTCTTCCAAGGTGTAAAACGCCGAGTTGTTCCCGAAAGAGTAACCGTTCCAGACGCCGTTGGTCAAGAAGATGACACCGTCCTTGGTAACGGGGTCGAAGTACCAATCGCTGATCAGCCCGTACGCCTCGCCCGGGTGCCCCCACATCTGCAATTCCGGGAAGACGATGTCGCCCATGGCGGTATTGGTGACCCGTTGAATCCCCAGCCCCCAACTGTTGAATAGGTTGTAGTAATTATTGCCGTTGCTGCCGTCATACGTCCAGTGCTCATCCAGTATGGCTGCCACGGTTTCGGGTGCCAGCACCGCGGTACCGTTCGAGGCAAAGCCGCCGTTGAATAGGACCGCCATCAATTCATAGAGTTCCGTCGCACTCGCACGTAACCCGCCTTGTGGTGCGAATCGCGAACCGTTGCTTCCGGGGGCGTATTCGGCCAGTTCGGGCGAGCCGGGGTTCACGCCGTTGAATTGATCTGCTTGGGCCACCCAT
>NZGF01000033.1 GCA_002690915.1 Crocinitomicaceae bacterium | reverse complement strand
CGGACAGTTTTCCATAACAAGCGCGATGGCATCGCCTTGCTTCAGATCCTGCTCGAGCCCCCAATTTGCAACTCTGTTGGCGAGTTGCTCAAATGCCGCAAAACTCAAATGACGACCTTCGAAAATAAATGCCGTTTTATCCGGGAAACGATCAACTGTATTTTCAATTTCGTCAGGGATCAGAATTGTCGACTCACTATCCAAACCCTTCATGAGCTTCAGAATGCCGTTCAATTTGCCGACGAACCTCGAATAACTACCGAGTTTCCTGAAAACTGCCATTTGCTTTACCCCAATAAATATGTCTCACCGTTATAACCGGTGTCTTTAAAACCGCGAAAAGATCCAATTCAGCGAATCTGATCTTCTAAAATGTTTATCTTGTCGTACCCCGCCGGCAGCGAAATAAGCATTCCATCTCGCCCGACTGTGATCTTGCCATCAAATATTGATCGCGACTCGCCAACAAATAAGGTCTCGAGCATAGCGACCGGCAATTGCGGCACGATATGATAATAGACAAGATGATCGGCGCCCGCTTCCTGTGCGGCTTTTGCCGCTTCGGACGGATCGGTATGATAATCTAGAATATCGTGAAAAATGGTGGCATTATTGGTCTGGCCAGCTTCACCCAGCTTGCGACCAATCAACTGCACCATATCTTTATTCAACGCTTCATGCAGCATCAGCTCGACACCCTGCGATGCCGCGACAAAGCGGGGCTCATAAATTGTGTCGCCGCTGATCGAAATTGATCGGTCTTTATAGTCAATTCTATAACCAAAGGCCGGCTCGATCGGCGCATGTGAAACGCGGATTGCGGTAATCCTCAGGTCACCGTCATCCAGCACAACCAATTGGCCCTCAGGACCAAGCGGGATACTAATTTCGTCAGGCACGCCGCCAAACCCGCCGGGATTTGCGACATCGACACCATGATGTGCGACCCGATAGGTGCTGTCGAGCCGGTAAGCCATATTGAACCCGTCAACCACTTCAGCGGTTCCCACCGGCCCACGAACCGGGGTCGGCTCAGATCGATTGCCGGCAATCCAGGACAGCATCAGCAATTCTCCCATTCCATCAATATGATCGGAGTGCAAATGCGTCAGATAAATGCTCTCAAGTCGATCAAACGGAAACCCCATAGCCCCGAGATTGCGAGTCCCCCCGGAGCCGACGTCAAATACATATGCTCGCTGGCCAGCCAAGACCCCCATACACGGCCCCGCCCGCGTTGCATCGGGCATCGGCGAGCCTGTACCGCATAAATAAACATGAAGGCCATCCGGCAAATTCGCGCTCCGGTCGACGCCAACGGCTTGGTCAATTGCCCGGATAAACAGACGCTCAGTAATTTGGATTTTAAATAGATTGAAACCGCTGATTACGACAACCGCCGTGATCAGGCCGACTGTTGCAATACGCTTGAACCATTTCATTTATCTATCGCCTCCAATAATACCTTCATCCATGGCTTGGACTTGCCACCTTCCTGCAACACCGTTTCAATATTAAGCTGCCCCGCCAACCCGGCTGTTCGGTGTATGCTGGCGGCCTGCCATTCTTCAGATATGGACATTTTCATCATCGCCCGCCTGTCTGGATAAACGGCAATCGCGACCTCGTCCCATAATTCTTCAACCTGACCCAAAGCCAGAAAGGTTGTATCAGCGATGAAAAAGAGTTGACCCCCAAATTTTGGAAGTATCTCCGCAACGGCATGACCGTATAGCGCGTAAGCGTCCCGTCCGCTTAGATCTGTTTCCCGGCCATCCGGATATTCCGCTTTATCCTTAAACTTGAGCAAGTTTACCATGAATATCGGCCCGTCGGGCCCGGGCTGCATCATCTCTTTAATCCGCTCAGGATCAGACGGCACCACTTCATTTTTATAATCCATATCATACGTCCTATTGTCGGTTTTCGCGCAGTCTATCTTCAATTACCCATAGCCGGTCTTGGCCCCAAGTAGCAGTATCACCGACCCGAAAACTTGGGACGCCCCAGAGACCAAAATCAAGCAATTCCTGTTGATTTACCGCCTCCACCGCGCGCCAGTCTTCCGATCCGATGGCTCGCTTCATCTCGGCCCAGTCGAGACCGGCCCGTTCGGTAATACGCTTCAGGCCTTTATTTGTTCCGGCATTGATACCCTCCGCCCAGACGCCACTCAGGAATGACTGCGCGAACGCATATCCACGCCCGCAGGCGATTGCCCGGTGCAAAATTGCATAGCCACGTTCAACCGGGGCACCGACCGGGTCCGAAATATTTCCGAACGGAATACCGAGGCGCTCAGCCTCACGAGCAACATCTTTTAAGATGTAGAAACCCTTTTTAGCGGGGACCTCGAGCCCCCGCATAATCATTGGCAATACAAATCTTATCTTAAGCTCGGCATCATAGGCATCCGCCAGTGCCTTAACCCTGGCGCCAACGATACCGGTATATGGACTACGAAACGACAAATACCAATGCAGCTCTTGGCGCACTGTCGTGCCCGGTCCGGCCTCCGGCGTTTCTGATGATCCAAGATACGGCTGCGTCGTCACCGACGGGGTCATGGGGGGAGAAACGATTGGCTGCTCGGCTTGGTCACGACGACTAGCCCCCAATTCATTCAACCGCGCCTCCAGGTAATGCAGCCGATCGGGGCCCCAATACCATTCCCCCGCATAATGCAACGTCCCACCGAGATAGTGACCGAGCTTCTCGCGGTACGCATCCCCCGGCAAAGTGAAGTTATGGCTCTCGACCGGTTCGTCAGTTACACCGGAACGATCGCGTGCCCAGAGCTGGCTCTCAATGTCCGGCGCGCGTTGCATAAACGCGGCACGGTCAATGGCCATTTTGAAGGCACTAATGGCCTCCGCCACCTTCGTGATCGACGGCTGCCGACCTGCATCCTCAAAAGCTAAACCATATTTCGTCGCCAGCCGTGCAGCATCTTCCCGGCTGTAGGCAATTAAGCGTGACCGCTCCGGCGCCGCATTGTCTGAAGGCGGCGAGACGAGATGAACCTTAAGTTCGATCTCATAGCGTTCACAGAAAACTGGAAGCAATTGTACCATCAGACATGAATATGGATCGCCAGCCTCATGGAAATACTCGACAATATGCGGGGCTTTGCGACGCTGACGCTCTCGTTCGGCCTTGCGCCGAAGACGATCACGCCGCGCCGGCCCGAACATGTGATTCATCACTTTTCGTTTAAGGGCAGCGCGAATTGACATCATGCCTCCGATACCTCTGACAGAAATTTCAATACTGCCGGCGCATATGCCTCAGGAATATCTTCCAGCAGGAAATGGCTACCGCCTTCCAGGATAATCTCCTCGCGATCTGCCGCACCGGGAATATGGGGACGAACAGAGCGATAGCCTGTCGGCGCAACCGTATCCTTATCGGAGTAAATACACTGAAATGGCTTATGAAAACTCTTTAATTTTTCCATTGCCCGCCAATTATCTTCGAGCATCGGATTATCATTACGGGTCGGTAAATTTAGCGCAAAGGCGCGATTTCCAACCACAAAGGCCGGCTCCGGATACGGCGCAGCAAATCCGGCTTTTGCTCCCTCTGACAGATCGGCTAGTGCGATTTGCGCCAGCATCTCCCAGTGCGGCCAATCTTCGGTAGCACGTATCATGTCCTGAAACGATCTTAACATGTCTGTCCCGGGGCGGTTCATGGTGGTAATTTCTTTGCCCGGCTCCCAGGTCGGGAATCCGGTATTTGAATAAATCACGCTTGCAACGCGGTCCTGATTATTCGCAACGACCCGCAAGCCGGTAATGCCGCCCCAATCATGCAGGATAAAATGTGCATTCCGCAGATCCAGCTGATCAATCAAACATGACTCCAGCCATTTCTCGTGGCGCGCAATGGAATAATCGTCAATCGCGGCGGGCTTGTCCGACCTTCCCATGCCGATCATATCGACTGCTATCGCGCGATAGCCAGCATTTGCAAGCACCGGAATCAATTTTCGCCACATATATGACCAGGTCGGATTACCATGAATCATTACGACTGGCTGGCCATTGCGCGGCCCCTCATCGACATAATGCATGCGTAAATAGCCGCCCTCATTATCCGGAACATCGACATAATTGGGCACATATGGATAATCCTCCAAAGCCCTAAACCGACGATCAGGTGTTCTTAGAACATCCATACTAATTTACCTTCCCTACGATTGAGCGCCGCTCGAAACCGCCACTCGTAAATTATCGGCTGAACTTTATGGCCGGCCTGTTTCGTTCCGCTTCTATATCCGGGCTTGTTGCTTACATCGAATTTTCAAATCAACTTGCGCTAAGGTCTATTTAATGGCAATTCAAATGCCATTACAACAGAAAATGAATGGAAAGACGGTTATCAATGACTAGCCTCTTAAAGCGATTGTTTCCGATGCCAGCCGACAATGTGTTCCGCGGTCAAAAAATAGCGCTCTACGTTTTCATCCCGATTACACTGATGCTACTTTTCCGAAGCAACATGCATCTTCTCGCACCGGATGGTGGCGCACAAACCATCGCAACTATCCCGCTGGACCAGTATTCTGACGGCGCCGCTGCTAACATCATTGCCATTTTTAGCCAGTGGGGACTTTCACAGCTTCTTCTTGCCGGTTTGTTTGTCCTGGTAATGTTGCGCTACCGGTCCCTAATACCGTTATTCTATCTAATATTTTCGCTCGAAATGACCGGGCGGATGCTTGTCGGTCTATCCAAACCGATCGAGACTGTTGCAACGGCGCCCGGCGCCGCCAGCAACCTGCCATTACTAATCATTGCAATGGCAATGCTGGTATTAAGCCTTATTCCCTCGAAACGCGCAAAGACCGGATAATATGCCGAATTCAAGTTCCGAGCTTGACCGAATGCTGGCCAATAGCCTGTCAGAGGCAGGCCAGATTATTCAGGGGACCGGTCGCTATATGGAAGCGATGGACCCGCTCACCCGCGAGACCTGGATGTGCATTAGTCCTGTCACTCAGAATGAGTTTGACACCTGGACGCCCGAGGCACCCAAGCAGAAGACGTTCACTGGCATCGCCGCAATGGATGTGGCTGGCTTCAGACACGACCCCGCGGGTCCGGAACATTCCGCTCAGCTTAAACCTATCGGGGGACGAACTTGCCTGAAAGTCGCCGTGCCGAACAGTGTAAATGCGCCTGAAGCGCGGGGCCATGCCATTCAGATCAGTGTTACGAAGGCCCACACAATTGGTTTCCGGTCTGGCCGAAACGTTAAAATCATGACCCTCAACAATCAGCATTTTGTCGAGGTCGTTGGGAACACCGAAGTCGACGAACAGATTTGTTTCCCAACCGACGCCGTATGCCACGAAATCGAACTTCGACAGCCCTGGCTCGTCGAATTACCCAATCCAACCCAAGCCTATTTTTGGTTCCATAAAAATGGCCCACGAAGCTTTCAGGGGCCCATCAGTCTGCCAATTTAAAAGAAAAAAAGATGAAACATCACAAACTCTACGGCATGGCCGCGTCCCTCTACACTGGAAAAGTGCGCGCTTATATGCGCCGCAACCACGTGCCCTTCATAGAAGAGAAAGCCGGCGGCGAACGCTTCAACACGGTGGTAAAAGAGGCGGTCGGACGCTGGATCATCCCGGTTATCGAAACTCCAGATGGCGAATTTGTGCAGGACGGTACCGACATTCTCGATTATTTCGAATCCAAGGGCTATTCAGCGCAGTCGATCTACCCGACCGACCCGGTCCTCAACATCATTTCCCATCTATTCGAACTTTTCGGAGGCGAAGGCATGCTACGCGCAGCGATGCATTATCGCTGGAACTTCGACGACACAAATCTGAACTTCTTGCGGCACACTTTCGAAGATGTGTTACCAAACGGGCTGACCAAAGAAGAAAGAGAGCCTGTTTTCCTGCACGCCAGTGGCCGTATGCGGAGGGCGAGCGTAGCCTTTGGTGTCACACCGGATACCTATCAGACCATTGAGGAGAGCTATTCGGAATTCCTGACTCTGTTCAACACTCACCTTGAAGACAGACCCTTTTTGTTGGGCGGCTACCCGACGCTAGGCGATTATGGCCTGTTCAGCCCGCTCTATGCGCACCTCGCCCGAGACCCGAAACCATTGCAATTAATGCAGATGACGGCGCCAATCGTATTTCGGTGGACCGAACGCATGAACATACCCGAATACGTCATTGACGAGCGCCAGCTTAAATCCGGCGACGGGCTGTTTGACGGCGCCAATATTCCGGACACACTCAAAGCGCTAATGCGATTTATTGCCGAAGATTACCTGCCCGAAATCAGCGCCCATGTCGCTTTCACAAATGACTGGCTGGCCAGCCAAACCGATGCAACGCTGGCACCGACTTCGCTTGGACGGGGCATTGGCATGGCCGAATTTAACTGGCGAGGACACACAGTAAAAACCGCGGTAATGCCCTATCGGACCTATCTTCTCCAACGGCTTCAAGATGCCTTCGACGGTCTGACCGCAAACGATCAGGCATCGGTTCGCGGGCTATTGTCGGAAACCAACCTCGCTGCTCTTCTGGAGCTTCGCAGTTCGCGCCGGATCAGCCGGAAGGAACATCTCGAAGTATGGGATGTATGACGCAAATATGACCGTCGCCAGGCGTGATAGTGCCATCGCTTGATATCCGATGAGCCTGGTACGGTAACAATTACAAACCAGCCCGCGCAGATACCTGATGCGGCCTGCGCGGTCGCCACGTGCAAATCGGGCGCCACGAAACGAGGCAGTTCATCAAGATTGCTGGTTAAAATGCAAGAATTTCATAGCTTAAGACCGTGCTCATAGCTGTTATCCGCAAAAAGCGGTTACTTTGATTAGGTTCGGACATTAAAGAACGAGTAAAATGAGCTCAAACCTCGGTGAAATTCTTTGATGACACACACGCATATGGCCACCTCTGCCGATCACAAAAAACTTCAGGACATGCTGCGCGCGTTTGCCGATAACGGCAAATCAGACCCGCAGACCAACTCCGTTTTTTCGCTCGCACGGCAAATTTTCGATCAGATCAATATGTCGGGAGAGCCGGATTATAACGGCCTGACCAACGTCATAGACGACATCCACCTGGTAACAGCGAGTAACCGGGCCGCATCGATTGCGCGGCAGCATGGCATTGACGACACAGCAAACCAATCATGGCCGACGCTTCTGGCGAAGCTGGATGAGCTGTCAGACGAAAGCTTCGAGGTATTCCGCGACTTTGTTGACGCGCCTAAGGGCGGCATTGTCTTTACCGCTCATCCGACTTTTTCTCACCCGGCGAATTTGCGTTCCGCCATTGCCGGTCTTGCAACAAATAATGATGAGGCCGCGCAACAGAGCCTGAAAGACGCGCTCCAGCATGACAGTCGTCTCTGGGAAGACCAGATCACGCT
This sequence comes from Crocinitomicaceae bacterium, assembly GCA_002690915.1. Classification (GTDB taxonomy): domain Bacteria; phylum Bacteroidota; class Bacteroidia; order Flavobacteriales_D; family Sanyastnellaceae; genus UA16. The sequence continues at coordinate 11,521 of NZGF01000033.1, read as the reverse complement.
TTACAGCGAGCATGACGAGGCGCAGAGTGCGATACGGCGCGGCAATGAGGGGTTACGTGATTTCGTGCAGGCCATGCTCGATGTCGCCCGGATCAAATTTCCTGATCGCTGGACGCAATTGCGGCCGAAAATTCCGACGCTGGCATCCTGGACGGGCTATGATCTCGATGGACGGACTGACATCCACTGGTCCCAGTCAGTTGCCCTTCGACTCAGCGAAAAAGCAAGCCAGTTATCTTTATATTGCGCCCGTCTCGACGCTGATATTTTTAACGGCATCGATGCGGCCAGAGCACTACGAAGCGATTTACAACGGGCTGCAGATCTTACCCGAAAAGAGGCAGACGCTTTCAATTGTGACAGCGAAAATCAGGACCAGTTCACCGCTGCAGTTGGACTACTGACCGAAACTAATCCCGACAGAATTCTGTGTCTAGAATCAACCATTGCGCGCGTTGACGCGCTCGTGGAGGCGACAGATCTGGCTGATGATGCCAGAGCAGCGGCACTCTGTCTGCGGACCGAAATGTCGACATTCCAGCTAGGAACAGCCCATATTCACCTGCGGGTAAATGCGGCGCAGGTTCGGGCCGTGATCAAACGGGATATGGGCTTTGAAATGAATGATGCCTCGCTCGGACGCGAGGTACTGAACTCACTGGCAGAAAAAGCCGCCGAGCCGGTCAAAAAACAGCCCAGCTTTATTGACCTGATGCGGGAACAGGCAACGGCGCGCCGACAAGTCATCCTTTGCTACCAGATTCTGAATCACATTGATAAAGGCGCACCGATCCGGTTCCTGATTGCGGAAAGCGAAAACCCCGCAATCGTGATGGGCGTACTCTCACTTGCGCGGGAATATGGTATTGATGCCTCGCTTGATATCTCTCCGCTGTTTGAAACACCGGATGCTCTGGAAAGCGGCGGTCGCTTCATGCAGCGCCTGCTGCGGGAGGCCGAGTTTCAGGCCTATGTGAAGCAACGCGGTCGCCTGTCAGTGCAGTTGGGTTTCTCCGATGCGGGCCGTTTTATCGGCCAGCTGGCCGCCGACATTGCGATCGAGCGTATTCATAATCTGATCCTACGTGAATTGAATGCGTTTGATGACGATATTGATTTCCTGATTTTCAACACACACGGCGAATCCATGGGACGCGGCGCATGGCCGGAATCCTTTCAGGACCGCTTCAACCACCTTCTGACCCCATGGATACGTAACAATGCGCGCGAGAGCGGCCGGCGTATCCTGCATGAAGTGAGCTTTCAGGGCGGCGACGGGTACCTGCACTTCGCGAATGAAGTACTGGCACGGTCAACTTGCGCCCACTTCATTCTCAGCAATATTCCCGACAGCGCCCCTGAGGACACTGACGATTTCTATACACGACAGGATTTCATCTGGGATTTCTATCGCGGTCTCAGACGCTGGCACGAAGATCTTTTTGAAAATCAGGATTATGGCCGGCTACTCAGCGGTTTCCCGGCCTCCTTTCTGGTCAAGGCGGGCTCACGCCCCCGTCGGCGCGCGGCCGCGAGCTTCAGTCTACGGAATATTCGGGCGATCTCGCACAATGCGACGCTTCAACAATTGGGCATACCAATTAATACCGCCGGTGGCGTAAGCGCTGCCGCCGGACGCGAGCTTGAAACCCTGGTCGAGCTGGTTAACTCCTCTCACCGTCTGCGGAAGCTCATCGAGCTGGCCGTCAAAGCCCGGCTTAAAACCAGTATCCCGGTGCTGCGGGCTTATGGAACGCTTTACAGCCCCGACTTCTGGGTAGCGCTAAGCCGTCATACAACCGACGAAAACGAATATGAATGCCACCGGGTCTGGGAAAGTCTGAGCGATGGGTCGACCTCGCTGGCCGTCAGCCGGGTTGCTAATATTCTGTCCATAGACCTACGAAAATTCGATCATCTGCTGGCGCGGCTCGACAATGCGCCATCAGTCGAAAGCCGGCATGAAAACCGTCTCGACATGCACGCGTTGCATGCCATCCGTATCGCCGCCCTGATGACGGCATTCCGGTTGCTTGGGAAAATCCCCCCCATATCCGAGCGACATATGCTGACAGTCAGTCAGATCCGCGAAATGGGTCTGTCGGGTGATTTGTCAGGCGCTATCGAAGCGCTGGAAACTGTTTTTCCAATCAAAAGCGTCAATCAGAGCGATCAGCCGGCGGATGCAGGATCAGAACCGTCTGAAGATTATGGTTATGGCCAGATACATAGGGAAATCATCCTGCCATTGCGGGCAACACAGGAGGTTCTCCGCAACATCACCCTGACGGTTAGCCATCTATATGGTGCCTATGGGTAAGTCATGGCACGGAAATGAGGCGACGCGCTCGCCTCACCCCCGCCAAACTTCCGACGGCAAGCAAGCCGCTATAAATGGCGCGATAAATACCTGCCTTGGGACCCCCAACTAGAAGCGTCCAGCTTTTTCTGGCGGGGGTCCCGCGCGCCGGATCACGAAGCCGGCCGGCCGGCAGCGGTCATTCACCATCAACAATGACAAAGCCTGGCCCGATCACCAGAGGTCAGCCCCAGATGACGCCCTCGGTGGATAATGCCCCATGCCTTGGCCAGCCGGCAAGCTGTCGGACATCACGAACCAATTCGCCCCTGTTTTGGCGCGCGCAATTAATTCGGCAACCAGACATATTCATCATCTTCGGTTGCGCGTTCTGCCCCGGTGATATCAATCGCCTGCGGAGATTCCATTTCATAGGCATATAGCGGCCCGACAGACGAGGCCTGATGCGCATCAAGCAAGCCCTGCAATTCGGCAACTTTGTCTGGGCGGTCCTCGGCCAGATTTATCTGCTCTGTCGGATCATTTGCAAGATCAAACAGCCAGACTTTATCTTGGCGGCCATCGCGCTGAAGCTTCCAGTCGCTGGCCCGCACCACCTGATAATAGCCCGACTGCCAGAAAATCGCATCATTTTCGCGCGATATGTCGCCTGCCCCCATTATCGCAGGAAGCAGGTTCTCGCCGTCAATTGTGACGCCCTCAGGCAAGCTGGCCTCTGCGACCGCTGCCAGTGTCGGCATCACGTCAATATGCGCAACCGGCGCTTCGATTATTGTGCCCGGGGCAATTCTCGCAGGCCATTTCACAAATAATGGCACCCGGATTCCACCCTCAAACAGGCTTAACTTCCAGCCGCGATACGGTGCGTTAATATCAGGCAAACCGACATAGCCTGCCCCGCCATTGTCACTGCTGAGGATAATCAGCGTATTGTCGGAAAGTCCCTCTTCCTCGAGCTTGTCGATCACCTGACCGACGCTTCGATCCAGCGCATGAAGCATCGCGGCATAGACCCGCAACCGATGCGGCGTGATGTCTCCGACGGCGTCATAATCCTCTCGTGTCGCCTGTAGTGGCGTGTGCGGCGCCCAGTGCGCCAGATACAGAAAAAACGGACGATTCTTGTTCGCCTCGATCACTTTGAGACTTTCCTCAGTCCACCAATCAGTCAGGTAACCGCCCGGTTCGAATGGCTCGCCCATATTGAAGGAAGCTGCGTACTGACCGTTTGCCCACAGAAACTTATCGATCGGATCGAAATCCAGCTTGGCATTAACCACGCCCGGATCATCCTCGGGGAGATACGCGCTGCTATGCATCAGAAGGCTTTCGTCGAAGCCCTGCGCATTCGGCCGGCTGTCTTCATTGCGCCCCAGATGCCACTTGCCGATGTGTACTGTATGATAACCATTATCCTGCAGGAGTTCGGCAATCGTAACCTCCGACCCGGGCAGACCCATCTCGTCGAATGGCATGCGATCGGCATTTTCATCCTTAATATACTCAACCAGCGGCAGCGCTCCGCGATCGCTGGCATTCGAAACGGTTGTTATAACACGCGCCATGCCATCGGGCATTGGCGTAAACTCGAATCCGTGCCGAGTTGGATACCGTCCGGTCATCAGCATTGCCCGCGACGGCGCACATGATCCGGTCCCGGAATAAGCTTGCGAAAACATGGCGCCATCTGCTGCCAGCCGATCAATATTCGGGGTTGGCACCTGCCCCCCGGCAACACCGCCGCCGAGAACAGATAAATCATTGATACCAAGATCATCGAGCAGGATAAAAACAATATTCGGCGGCTGCTCTCCCGCCGGCGCGACCGCCTCGCCCGGACCTTGTTGCCAGTCGACAGGCTGGTGCGGTAGCACGGCATAGTGAGATGCCCTGACCTGATTCAGCACGATATGAATGAGAATTGTCGAGCGATTAAACCATGCCAACAGCCCTATTCCGATAATCGCAACCAGCACGCCGCCAACAATTTTCTTCCACATTATGCTCACTCCCGTGTTCAATTCTGGTCGCCGTATCGATCACATTCTATACGCTTACGGTGATGTCGCATTGGGGGCGCCATCACCGGCCTAACCAACCATACCAACCAAAACAAATATTATGGCATATCACTTGCCACTTTGTGCAAATGAGCTCAAGGTTTAACTATGGTCTAAATTCGCAAATCGTCTCCACCCAGTCTCAGCTCATGCGCAGTTGTAAGCACACTGCCCCGGCTGGACATCAGTGAATGTCGGCGACCGCCTATCGATCCAAGCATGCTGCATAAGCATTCAGTCGTCCTGACAGGGCGACCCGACAACTGCACCGTCGACATGTTACCGGATCGCTTCAGCCCGAGGCATTGAGACGGCTGGGCGAGTTAACAGTACGGATCCTGTGTTGAGCCAGGGCTTTGCGAGGTTTTGTGCCGGTGCAAGCCCTATCTAATTCTCGCAATATATTGCGACGGCGACATTCCGAACCATCGCTTAAAGCTTCGGCGAAAACTGGAAGTATCGCTGAAACCCATCAAATAGCCGATGCTTTCAACAGACAGGCTTGCATCATTTAGATAGCTGACAACTTGCTGTTTCGCCAGCTCGTCTCGAATGGCCTGAAACTTCGTGCCTTCCGCCTCCAGCCTCCGGATTAATGTACGCCGACTGATGAAGAGGCTGTCGGCAACATCATTCAGTGTCCAGAGTTGACCAGGGTTCTCATACATAAGCTTTGACACAGCCGCCGAGATCGATTCCGATCCCCGGTCCGCCCCACCCGTCTTGATATCCACGAACTGGCGCTGACAAAGCGCAACCGCCTCCTGATGCAGAACGGGATCCGCCACCGGCGATGGCAGCGACAATATTGCTTTGGAAACAATAATTTCCGTCGCCGGCTGATTGAACTTTATAATCTCACCAAAATGACCTGAGTATTTCTGCCAGTAGTCTGGTTTTGGATAGGCAATATTGACCCTTCCTTTAAACTCGCCAGCTCCGGTAAAAAACGTAATCGCCGAAAATAAACCACTCAGAACGCTTTCGGTCATAAACTGTCTTAGATCACACAGGTCGAACGTCTCGGTGAGGGCAATCCGCATCCCCTCGGACGTCTCGCGCGCTGAAATTTCGAAAAAGTCCGCTCTTATGACACTATATCTGGCAATTAGTCCCAAGCCGGTCCGAAGGTCAGGACCGCTAAAAGCTGCAACGCCAAGAGGACCATGTGTCGACATGTGCAATTGGGTGCCGACCGACAAACCTAACGCCTCGAGATTTGAGATCGCCAGCGCATTCCGGTAGATACAGGATAAATCATTGCGGGAAATCGTTCCATCAAGCGTCATTAGCTCGTCATATGTGACATTCGTACCTTTGAAAAAGGCCGGGCTATCGTCCTCGTTTAAGCGCAAATACCGGAACAGGATGCGCGCATAACTCGAAGAGGGGTGTTTTAGTTTCTGCATGCACAAACAACTCCGGCCTGGTCGCCGCCAAATGCGCTCAGCAGGGCGAAACCATGTTTTCAATATAGGCCCATTCGCGCCATACTGTCACTATTTGTCCCCCCATTGTCACTCCACGTTCTGGTTGTCCGGCAGATTGTATTCAATAAATCGTTCGTTCCTTACCAAACCGAGATCGAATAGGCTGACAATGGCTTCATACTCCCCACCCTCCAATCAGGCCGATGATCCTGTCCTGTTCAAAAAGCTCATTCAGAAACCTAAGATTGCGTGGCCGACAATTATACTTCTAATCGCGGCCTATACGGTCTTTGGCTTATCAAGCTTTGCTTTTGTCTCAGACAGCTTGCCGCTGATCTGGGCCGTCCTATTCAATGCTATCGCCTCCTACATGGCTTTCACGGTCGCCCATGATGCAACCCATAGTTCCGTATCATCCAATCGCAGGCTAAATGACTGGGTGGGGCGAGCCGGTGTTTCCCTGCTCGAGCCCGGACCGTTTTTTCTATTGTTCCGCTTCATTCATATGCAGCATCATCGCTTCACCAATGACGAGCACAAGGACCCTGATTTTTACTCCGGCAAGGGGCCGGCATGGCTATTGCCACTCAGATGGCTGACATTGGATGGCGTCTATTTCAGGGTCTATCTGAATTCCGATACATTCAAGAGGCGGCCGAAGAGTGAGCGCCGCGAGTTTTATCTCGCCGTCCTGTTTGGCGCCGCGATTATAATAGCAGTAACGCTCGCCGGCTGGTTGCATTACTATCTTCTTTTATTCTTTATTCCGACCCGTATCGCTAAACTCTTCATTACGTTCGCATTCGATTTTCTACCGCACTACCCGCACAAGGCGACCGCCAAAGATGAACCTTACCGGTGCACGACAAACCGGGTTGGTATGGAATGGCTAATGACCCCGATTTTTCTTTCGCAAAATTACCATCTCGTTCACCATCTATATCCGACGGTGCCATTCTATCGCTTAATCGGTGTCTGGAATGCCCGGAAGCAGTATCACTTATCCCAGAACCCAGCGATTACTGACACGTTCTCCCTCCACCCAAGAGAGAATAGTTAAACATTGTCGACAGGAGATGCGCTGGACAACCAGTCCGACAAGGACGGAACCACATTGAAGGTGGCCTGTCTGCGCCCTCATTAAATGCGACGACATCTTACCAAATGTATCAAGTTTTGAGGATCTGTGAGCTCCGCGCGCGCTGCCCTCTCAGCCGGTCAACATTCTCATAAAATCCGCAACAAGATGTACATTGTATCAGGTAAGCTGAACTCGACCCGATAGGTTGGCATTAGGTCGGCCGGGGACGGCGCTGCATCGTGAAATTCACCGGACACTATGCCTTTATAAGACTGCCAGCCTGCCAGCCTTGCTGCATACATATTTCTATTTTTTTTAAACTGCTCTTATGTTGCGCGTTAACGCGCTAAATGTCGGAGTTTTTTTTGAACAAGTCATCACAACCGAAAAACCCATTCCCGGTGATCGAAGCAGAGCAGGCCGATGGTCGGCGATTACGGAGTAGCCGGAGCAAACAGCGCATTATCACAGCCATGTTCGAACTCCTCGCTGAGGGCGATATGACGCCGAGCGCAGTCGATGTCGCCGCGCGCGCAAAAGTCGGAATGCGAACTGTCTTTCGTCACTTCAAAGACATGGATAAAATCTATAATGAGATGGCGCTGGAATTGAGCGAGGCCGTCATGCCGATGATAACCGCGCCATATGAAACAACAGCTTGGCGCGACCGCCTTTTTGAATGTCTGGAAAAGCGTGCCGAACTATACGAAATCGTCTTTCCGATGAAGCTTTGTTTAACAATTCGACGTTTTCAATCTCGCTTTCTCGAAGAACAACACCAAAGAGATATCTCATATTTGCGATCCGCATTGCAAACTATTCTGCCTGACGAGATTTTGAATGACCGCGACGTGTTCGGCGCCATAGAAGCCGCGCTCGATTTCTCGACCTGGCGACAGTTGCGGCAAGATCAAGAACGCTCTGTCGAGAGCGCCAAAAAATCGATCCAGTTAACCTTGCAAGGTTTAATCAGAGACATCGACTAATTGACAAGGCGCCAGCCCCTTCAGACACGCTCCGGGCCCAAAAAAAGGGCGACCTAACAGGTCGCCCAAGGTCGAAGGACGGTACAAAAAGCTAGTGTTTGTACCTTAAAGTTACACCGTAGGTTGCCGGATCTTGGGTGAAGCCACCTCTCGCGCCGACACTGAGCGGGATATTAAATGTCACAGAACGGGTGATTTCATCGGTAATATTCTTACCCCAGACTTCAAACGTCCACGTTTCATCCGGGCTAGTAATACCGGCGCGTAGATCAATCTTCGTATTGTCACCCTGAATATCAAACGGATTCAACGAGCCGTCAGGAAGCAGGGCTTGCGTGCTTGTGCGACGATCACTTTCATAGCGGGCCGAAGCACTCAGGAAACCACGGTGTCCGGCATCGGTAAGATCGCGGGAATATTGGCCACCCAGCAAAACCACCCAATCCGGTGCATTCGTCAGCGAATTACCACACAATAGCGACACAGTTGGTGTCGGAACACCATCATCACAATCGTCGGGATAGTCTGCGTCAGTGTAAGTCACCGCACCGTTCAGCGCAAAGTCAGGCGTTACAAGATACTGGCCCTCGACTTCAACGCCGCGTGATTCAACCGTCGGGACGTTAAAAGTCACGAACTGAACGCCGGTAAATTCAAGAACCTGAAAGTCTTCCAGCTCTTGAACAAACGCCGCAGCATTGATCCGGGCACGTCCGTCCAGCAGGTCGGCTTTGATGCCGAGCTCATAGGAATCAACCTTTTCTGAATCGAAGGACGGATCCCCGAAGACCGGCGCCACTGGCGTATTCGTCGCAATTCCCTGTTGAATAGCTGCCGTGTTCAAGACCACACCGGCGGATGGATCAAGGTTGAATCCACCGGATTTGAACCCGTGACTTATACTCGCATATGCATTGACGTCATCAGATAGCGCGTAGCTGGCTTTAAGCGTGTAAACCAGCTCCTCATCTTCAAACGTCTCATCATAGGTACGAGGGGTCGGCAGAAGCGCAGAGGTTGGCAGATCTGCTGGCGCGACATTCGCGAAGCAAGTTAGTGCAACGGCACCACCGGCGAGGTTTGCCGGAATTGATCCCCCTACGACATTACCGATAATTGCCTGACATGCCGGCGAGTTCGCATCCACCTGATCAAATGATCCATCCTTTGATTCATCGATATATCGCAGACCAAGGGTTAAATCCAATTTGTCAGTGACGCTGAACACATTGTGTGTGAACACAGAGAATGATTCACCGCTTTGAAGGAAGCGATTATGAGCGTAATTTCCTTCAGAACTGACGCCTTGCGGGTTTGCCGGACTTGCTGTCATGGCCAGAAGCGGATTACCGCCAAACCCCTGGAAGATACCTGGTATTGTCAGGAATCGCGCACCCGCATACGCCTGATAGTCGGCACCGGTCGTCAAAATTGCATCATTCTGAATATCTTCTTCGGAATAATAAGCGCCAACCAGCCAGTCGAGACGATCATTGAATGCCATGCCCTGCAAGCGTAGCTCGTGGCTCATTGTATCAATCTGATTACCGCTTGCCGCTCTCGATGCCGCCGTCGTTGCCGTCGAGCCGCCAACAGAAAATACGTCAAGGCCAACGAAGTCCGATTCCTGAATATTCGGCAAACTCTCAAATTCGCGATATGAACCGATATAAGTCAGATTGGATTCGCCGAGATCCCAGTTCAGCTCGGCGGAAATACCGGTCTGCTCGGAGGGGTCTTCAAAACGGAGACTGTTCCCGGTGAGCTCCTCAAGGGCGTCATCAAAGCCGACAATCGGTGCACCGCCATTTGCCGGAAGGCCGGCAAGCGGGAAGACCTGAAGCAGTGCTGACGGCGAAAGGTGCACCGCATCACAGCAAAAATCATCAGTGTCCGAGTGATCGACAATCACGCGGATATTAACATTGTCTGATGGTTCGGCATAAAGCTGGCCACGAACCATCCAACGGTCCTGCGAAAGGCTGCCATCAGGATTATTTGGATCGGAACTATCCATAAATCCATCACGCTGGTTGATTGCACCCGAGACGCGAACCGCAACCTTGTCGGCAACCAAAGGAAGCGACACACCGGCTTGAACATTGACCGACTGATAATTCCCGACCGTCAAATTCCCAAACCCTTCGGCTTCTTCTAGGTTTGGCTTCTTCGTTCTAATATTAAGAGCACCGGCTGATGTATTACGACCGAACAACGTCCCTTGCGGGCCGCGAAGCACTTCAATCTGGTCAAGGTCGACAAGATCGCCGAGAGCAACGCCTGGACGTGAGAGATAAACGCCGTCCAGGAAGACACCAACAGCGCCTTCCAGCCCGACATTATTACCGGTCGTCCCGACGCCGCGAATTCTCAATGTTGACCCACCCGACTGGGTGTTTGAGTTACTCATATTGAAGCTTGCAGATAACGCTGGAAGATCGGTGATATCGCCTATGCCGGCTCTCTCAAGGGAATCACGATCAAGCGCAGTAACCGCGATCGGCACATCCTGAATACTCGCGTCCCGACGGGTCGCATTGACAGTGACCGTATCCAGACGCCGGCCGTCATTTGCCACCGTTTCGGCCACGGCATCACTATCTGCCTGTTGCGCGAGCGCGGGAAAACCCTGCACGATTGCGGCGCACGACACCCCAATAAGTAAACCTTTAAATTTCGTCATTTTTGTCTCCCAATTAGCCGGCATATCTCAAAAAATATAATCACCGATCATTTTATTGACATGTGACATGCCATTAATTTCAGGAAGACGCAACCGGTAAAACAGAACAAGGCGCTTCTCGCTTATTGATGCTGCTCAAACGAGCAATGGCAGCGTTCCGGCAGAAAATCATATCACCTTTGTGGGTTTGATTATTGAGCTTCACATCGGATACCAATGGAGAGCCCTTTGGCGGTGACGTTTGTGACGATCAGTCAACCATTCGCGACTGCACCTTGATAACGTCGCAAACCGATCATTCAGGCTTGCGGCTGTCATCATGACCGTTCACCATTTTGCCTTTGCAATGACAGCCAACCGCATCACGCAACCGGGCTTATTTACTGCAAAGAGAACCAACAGATTTGGTATAAGGCCTGTATCAGTTTTAGTGACGTAGGTTTTGAACGCACCCAGTCGGCCCCAGAAAAGAAACTCCAGCAAACCTAAAATGCCGGTAACCCCAGGCTGGGTAACAATATCGAAGCGAACTCAGTCGGTCATTCGCGACTGCGCCCTTCCCGTCTTTGTCAGCTGAGGTCCCAATCAGGACGGGACTTGCAGAAGGCCTTTGTCAGCTTGGCAAATACAAGCGCGCTAATCATAGCGATATGAAAAGCCTTCGCAGCATGACCACTTAACATAGATAATTTATGTGATGTCTGTTTTTGGTGAAATGGCGCGAGTGACGTGCCACATTCAATATTTTTAATCCAGTTTATTCAATCACTTACATGAATTGAAATCGATTCTTGGTCCTCAGTTAGGTCTGATTCTGGTCCACAGTTTTGTTGACCGCTTGAGTTCGACGCTGGTACACCGCATCGACCCCCTAATTAGCATGAAAGTCCATTACCTGGAATTGGTTTGTCCCCTCGAAGTGGTCCGCTAACTTTGTTAGACCGGCGGTTTGTTTAAGCGG
>NZGF01000032.1 GCA_002690915.1 Crocinitomicaceae bacterium | reverse complement strand
TGCACCCCAAGTCGGTCGGCGAGGGCGTCTCGGAATTCAAGGGTCTCCGGGAAATTATGGCCTGTGTCGATGTGCACCAGCGGCATGGGGATGCGGGCCGGGGCGAACGCCTTCGCCGCCAAATGCGTCACAACAATGCTGTCTTTTCCACCGCTAAAGAGGATGGCCGGTCGCTCAAATTGAGCGGCGACCTCCCGCAGCACGAACATGGACTCCGCCTCGAGTTCGTCCAAATGGTCCAATTGGTAGTCTTGCATCATAGCAGCGCTAAAGTTCGGGTTGAATCATGTACGACCCAATTTTCCGTAGCGGTACCAAGCCCGCTCGTGAAAATAGTACAAGGCCATCTTCAGCACGCTTTCAGCGACGGCCACACTCGTGGCTTTCTGCACGGCTTGCGCGTCGTCTTGGAAAAAAAACCAAGCTAACAAGAATGTCGTTCCGGAGGCGATGACGCGCCATGTTACTGCTTTGGCGAGGTGGCGAACGCGGGATTTTTTCGCATTGGGCATGATCGTCTGAATGAGAAAGGGTAGAACGACAAGATAACTCGGCGGCGGGCAGTATGCAAATGCACTGCGGAGATGAGGCCTGAGGCCGCTGCTTATGTGCGGCGTGTCTTCTGCCCTGTGGATATCAGTGTTGGAGCAATTCTCGATAAAGGTCTAGATGCTGCTGTGCAACTTCCTTTCCCGAGAAGCGGTGAACGTTGGCGTATCCCATTTGAATGATGCGCTCCCGAAGCGCTGGGTCGTTTAAGGCGATGTGAAGGGCCGATTGGATTTCTGACCCTTTCTTTGGATTGACCAAAATGGCTCCACCTCCCGTGTGGCTTTTCATGGGTTCGATGTTGGATGTCACACAGGGCTTTCCGAAGACTTGTGCCTCAATGAGAGGCATTCCAAACCCCTCGTGCGTTGATACGAAGGCCACAGCATCGCACCCGAGGTACAACCGCTCAAGTTCATCGTCCGTGACGCTGGTATGGAGCGAGTGGCTCAGTGCACTGCTGCCTTGAAGGCGATTCAATTCGTCCGTTGGCTGCCCGACGATGGCCAAATGATACCCCAAGGCTTCGCACGCCGACCAGACGCGTGCCAGGTTTTTGTTGGGGGCGGTGCCCATCTGCAGGATGACTTTTTTATCGGTGTCGTAGCGCTTGGCGTTCGACACCGCTAGGGATTGACTCCGGATGGCGGCGGGGATGACGAGTCGCTTTTGACCCGGAATGTCCGCGACCAATTGACGAAGGCGTTGCCGCGTTTGTTCCGACACACAGATGACGGTGTCGCAGTGCCGCAGCGGCCACTTGAACCAAATGAGGAGGAGCAGCCAGCGCTTGAGCTTGGAGTGGGCGGGGTCTTGAACGTGGCCGACGTCGTGGACCGTCAAGATGCGGTGCTTCGCCCGAACGAACGGCAACACGTAATGGACATCTCCTGTGATGTGGGCGATATCGGCTTGAACCTTGAGGGCTGTCCAGCAGTTTTGCAGCATGGAAAAGAGCCCGCTGGTGGGCCAAGGCACGACATGCACAACGGGCTGCAAGGGGGGCGATGCCACAATCCGCATGCCTCCTGCGACGGCTTCAAAGCAGCGTTCAATGCTGTGGTTGGTGTTGGTGCGCGGGTGGCGCATGAGCCATGTGACCGATGATGCCTTCATGAGCGAGGTGCTTGTTGCCGATGGGCCATTCAATTCAGCGATTTGAATTGCTGGTAAGCGAAGAAGTAACCGTACACGAAAAAGGGAAATCCGTTAAGGATAAAATTTCCTTGCCGGAACAGCTGCAGCAACAAGGTGACAAGAAAGGCCGCACTGATCAATTTCATCACCAGTCCTTCGTGGTCATGAAGTTGAACTTTGAAGTACTGGGTTCTCAGGAAAAACAGCGTCAGTAGGATGCCGAAAAGCCCCAATTCGGAAGTGATGCGCAAGAACATGCTCGACGCATCGGGTGCATTCTGTTCGGCATAGGCAAAAGCGGTCGTATTTCTCAGGATGCTGTATTTTTTCGTCGCCACCGGGTGGGAACCTAAGCCGCCTCCAATCCAGGGATTGCGGCTGAAGTTTTCCCATGTGATTGCGGCGTGGTTGTACAAAATGGCACTCGAGCCGTGTACGTCCGTTTCGGCAACTTCCGATGCATTCTGCAATCCCACCAACCGCTCGTTGATTTCAGGGACAGACCGGGCGATGGTCAGTGTCAACAGCACCAAGAAACCGGAAAACAGCAGGGTGCGCAATTGGCGTTTGATAAGCAGGATTAAGGCAAAGGAGACCAGCAAACCGACCAATGCCATGGTGCTGTACGTCAACACCAACGCCACCAAAATGGCCAAGGCCTGCCAGCGTTTCAGCCACAATCCCTGCCCTTTTAGGTACGCGTCAAAATCAGGTTGCCGGAAGAACAACCGCCACAGCGCGAAAAGCCCTGCGGGAGCGACGGAGTTGGCGAAATAAGTCGGCTCGCCCAGCGTAGAGGCGATTCGTATTCCAAAGGCCGCGGGTGTGAGGTTGATCTTGATAAATGCACTCAACGCTGCGTAAATCCCGACAGGAAACAGGCTGTCCAGGAAGATCAAAAGGCCCAGCATCGAAACGACGAAAGCACCTTTGAGGTAGAGGCGAAAGCCCCGGATGACGTCTTCACCGAGGTGTTGCCAGAGGTACCAATAGTAGAGGTATGGCAACACCAAACTTCCAAGTATCTTGATGAATTCTCGGGATGTGACAATGCCTTCGAGCACTCCCGAACTGCCAATCAATCCCACGAGTCCCAGTGTCAGGGCGACGCGGATGGGGAATCGAAAGCGCAGCACCCAAAACGGCAGGAGGGCGTACATGCACAAAAATGGACCATATCCGAGCGGTCCAGGAAACAGCCTGAATGTATAGCGGAACAAGAAGAGGTCGAGAAAAGGGAAGGCCACAAGGCAAAACGTCCCCAGCCGTTGCAGCGCATTTCCTTTGTTGAAGCCACCCCCTGACAAGTCCGGTGAAAGGGATTTCGGTTCTTGTGTTGCGGTACTCATTTTTTGCGTCCTCGTTGCTCAAAAATAGGCGAGGAAAGAAACGCACCACCAATCGAACGCTTTAACCACCCGGTTCCAGGTTCCCCTACAGCAAACCGCTGATGATGCTTTCCACGGTATGCCCCTCCGCCTCCGCCTTATAGTTGCGTACAATGCGGTGCCGTAGAATCGGCGTAGCTACGGCTTTTACGTCCTCGATGTCAGGGCTGTACTTGCCGTTGAGTGCGGCATTGACCTTGGCACCCACGACGAGGTACTGCGAGGCACGCGGTCCGGCGCCCCACGAGAGGTAGGCATTGACTTCGGCCGTGGCGCGTTCGCGTCCTGGTCGTGTTTTACCCACGAGGCCAACGGCGTATTCGAGGACGTTGTCGGCGATGGGCATGCGGCGTATGAGTTGTTGGAAGTAAGCAATTTCCTCTCCGGAAATCACGTCCTGGACGTCTGCTTCGGCATCGGCAGTGGTTGCCTTGACGACACTCAGCTCTTCGGCATAGGTCGGGTAGTCGACCCAGGTGTTGAACATGAAGCGGTCAAGTTGGGCTTCCGGCAGCGGGTAGGTGCCTTCCTGTTCGATGGGATTCTGCGTAGCGAGAACGAAAAACGGCCCCGGCAGAGGGTAATGTTGACCGGCGACTGTGACGGAACGTTCCTGCATGGCTTCGAGCAGTGCGGACTGGGTTTTGGGTGGCGTTCGGTTGATTTCGTCAGCGAGCACGATGTTGGCGAAGAGCGGCCCCTTCATGAACTTGAATTGGCGCGACTCGTCTAGGATTTCAGAACCTACAATATCGGAAGGCATCAAATCTGGGGTGAATTGGATGCGGTTGAAACTGAGGCCAAGCGCTTGGGCAATGGTGTTGACCAACAGCGTTTTGGCGAGGCCGGGTACCCCCACTAAGAGCACGTGGCCACCGGCAAAAATGGCCGTGGTAACTTCCTTGATCACGTGTTCCTGCCCAACGATGACCTTACCAATTTCTGACACCAACGCTTGGTGCTTCCCGTTCAGCGCCTCGAGGGCTTCTTTGTCCGATCCGTACATGTGTTTCGCTTGAAATGCTTTGAAGCGCAGCCCTTAGCCACACTACTTCCGCAAAGATACTTCATGAAAAGAGCCGGTACCTAGGCTTCACATGAGTTTTCAATTGTGCGGCGGGAAAAACGTATAATACCATGCAGCGAGTCGCTGGAGGAAGGAGGCTTTTTTCTTGGACATGTTTCGAATTTCTATAATTCTCTCCATAAGTCACAAAAATCCAACTTGTTTTTACGTGTTTTTTTAAATACACAATAAAAACAAATATATGTAAACTCAACACGGCCGCACTCCAGTCACCCCATCCACTGCCCCAGCTTCCGCAGTGGCTTCATAACCAGCGTCCACGGCGTCGGACGGAGCCCATTCATGCGCCATGCGCGTCGGTCTTCACGGTTGGCACGAAGGCGGTTTCCCCAGCTAACGTTGCTCACTCCGCCCGTTCGCATTTTTACCAATACATCGGGTAGATAGGCGGCGCTTACCCTGTGCTTGTGCAGCATGCGCAGCATCAATTCGTAATCTGCTGCGGACTGCAATTCCAATGAATACACGCCATGTTCAGCGTAGACGGATTGGGCCAAGAAGAACGTCGGATGCGGCGGCATCCACCCCTGTAGAAAGTTGCGCGGTCCAATCTCCCCGCTACGCCAGCGGCGCACCACCCGACCCGATCCGTCTTCGGCCACGTAATCAAGGTCGCCGTACAGCGCTTGAGCGCCGGTTGCCCGCAAACGCTCGGCGACTGCGGCCAATACGCCGTCGTGCGCGTAAGCGTCATCGGCGTTGAGGATGCCGATGAAGTCGCCTGTGGCTGCGGCCACGCCCTTGTTCATGGCGTCGTACAGCCCACGGTCGGATTCGGAAATGACCTGTGCGATGCCGTATCGGTAGGGCTCCAGTGCGGCGAGGGTGCCGTCGGTGGAAGCGCCGTCCACGATGATGTACTCGAGTTCATAACCGGTGCGCTCTTGACCGACAACGGAGGCCGCAGCGTGAGCGATGGTCGCCTCGGCATTGTAAGCGACGGTTATGATTGAAATTTTCATTCCGCCGCACCCGTAGAGGAGCCAGCGGTCCAATCTTGGTCCAACGAGCAAGAGGCGTACGGCGCGTCGATTCGGACGTAGGTGTCACCGATGGCCCGTGCGGTCCATTTGTCAATCTGTTCTTGGCGTAGGCGGTCTTCTACGATGGCTTGGAAATATCCAAAATCTTGGATGGGATTGGCCCGGTGCGCGGCCACGCGCTCCTCCAATTGTACCGCAATCCAGTAGCCTTGATCATCCTCATCTGACAGTTGGATGGGATCTGAGGATTCCCCGGGTTGCAACGCGTTGAGAAGGAAAAAGAGGTTGGGGTCTATTTCGTCAGATCCGAACAGCGTGCCGCCGTCACGGGGGTTGACCACAAGCCCTGCTTGGTTCTTGGTCTCTTCACGAGTGGAGTATTGGAGTACCGCGGCTTCGAAGTCGAGTTCTTGGGCGCTCAGCCGTTGCGCGATGCTGTCCATTTCACTGCCCATAGCAGCAAGCGTGGCCGGGTCAACCTTGGGGGACATCAACACGTGGCAGGCGCTGAACACCTGCCCGCGACGATCCGTGACGCGCAAGAAGTGGTAGCCAAAATCCGACTCGAAAACGGGGGAGAGGTCGCCGATGGGTGTGTCGAAGACCGCTGCTTCAAATTCCGGAACGAACTGCCCGCGGTTGATGTTGGGGTAGCATCCGCCTTTGTATTTGCTTCCGGGATCTTCCGAGTGGCGAGACGCAGCAAGAGTCATGCTCAATTTACCGGCTGAAACCGCTGTGCGAATGGAATCCAGAAAATTGCGAACATCTGCCTTTTCTGCCTCGGTGATGGCCGGTTGAAGTACCAATTCCCTGTAGCGCAACGCTTCTGGGATAAGGGGCAGGCTATCGGCCGGTGTGGTGTCGAAAAGTTGTTGTACTTCGGCAGGCGTGGCGCGTACCTGTTTGTTGATTTGTGCTTGCATTCGTCCTGCGAGCAATTGCTCCATCACAGGATCTTGGAATTCGGCTTTCCACTCGCTGACGCTCTGGCCGTACTCCGCTTCAAACGCCTCGACACTTCCGAACATTTGAATGTAATAGGCCAATCGCCGATCGATTTCATCGATGGCCTCTGCGTCTGTGACTTCAAGGCTGTCCAGTTTGGCATGGTGCACAAGGAGCTTTTGGAAAACCAGTTCTTCTAGCAAATTGCACCGCTGAACGTCTGTAAGTTCACCGGTCTGGCCAGTTTGTGCCATTTGAGCCCGCATGGCAAATGCCTGAGCCTCCACTTCACTTTCTAAAACAATGCCTTCGCCTACAACAGCTACAATGGCATCGATGGGTGTGGATTCTACAGTTTGTGCGTTCAACTGAAAGCAAAAAATCAACAGAAAGCTAGCGGAAAAGACGTTTTTCACGGGATCCAAATTCTTCACCGAAGGTACATGTTAGCGGGCATTGAATGGAGCAGTTATTTCAGGTTAACAAAATAAAGTTTTGCATGCCTGCACCTTGCACACCGACTTTCAACAGCACCATCAATTAGAACCCCTCATCCTTGACTTCAACGAGGCCCTCGGCCCATGCTTTCACAACCAGCTGCTCTTCCATGGCGAGCAGCAGCTGTTGCTTGCGACGGTGTAGGATCATCTCCGATACCTCATCGCGCACGGCGCTGAATGGAGCAACGTCGTCCTTAAGCGCATGTTCGATGAATCGCACGAGGTAATGCCGGCCTTCCGCTTCGAAATCGACTAGGCGCCGGCTCGATAATTGAGATTCCTTTCGGTAGAAGTTCATGGGGACCTCCTTGGTGAACGTGCTCAACGTCCACCACGTCGAGCCGTCCAAACCATAAATCGCTCCATTTTCTACGCACCAGCGCTCGATGTCAATCATACCGGTGGAATCGAGTGCCGCGAATGGTTCGCGAACGTCATCAAGTACGGCGGTTTCCGGCGCGTTGATAAACAGCACGCGTACCGCATAGTCTGTCAGCATGAACGACGCTTGGTTGGCCTCGTAAAATGCGAGGGCCTCCTCTTCACTTACTTCCCTGTCCATGCGCTCGTTGACATAGCGTTCTTTGAACGCGTGGAGGAGCAGGGCGTTGCGGTACGCTTTGATTTCGTCTTCAAAGGCTACGGCTTCCGGTGACAGGGCTGATTCTGCCTGCGCTACGAGGATTTGTTCGCGGACCCATTGGTCCACATAGCGCTGCGCAGCAGTCGTCGAATCGTCCAAGCTCGATCCCTCAGGTATATGAGAACGTACGCGTTCAGCGGTTAATGTTGTGGCACCGACGCGTGCAACCGCCTGTGTGGACGCATCGGTTGCTTCACCGCAGCTTGTCCACCACATGCACAACCCTACGCTTAGCGCGAGAACCGTCCGCCGCGTGGCCATGGAATCAGTTGGCAAGGGAGTGCAACAGCGCTTTGTTTACTGACAAAGAAGTGCCGGCTCGAAGTGCTTCAATCCACTGCGCTTCAAGGTGATCTTGGTAGGCAGCGATGACCTGGCCTCGTGCCTCTGCGAGGGTTTTTGGCTCGGGAGAACGAATGTCCCCTACGTGCACTAACACGGTTTCCTCGCCCCCGCCTTCGTACGTTGCGAAAACCGGTGCTTTCTCCGAGAGCGTGCTGGCAGCAGCGTCGGCCAAGACCTTGTCACTCCAGGTGTTGTCGCCCTTACTGAAACGTCCGGAAGTCAACGTGATGAAATTGCCGTTTTCGGCATTGTAATCACGCTGGAATTCCATCAGGTCTTTGCCTTTCTTAACGGCTTTGCGAGCCGCGTTCACGGCTTTCTCGTTCGCGCAAGAGAAGATGTCGACCTCAGCCCGCGTCTCCCACATGAAGTCGCCGACATGCACAGCATGATACGCCTCCAATCCCGCGGTGTCTTTCACGGCTTTGCTCCACACCTTTTCGTCCGTCAATTCAAACAGCAGAATGCCATCGTGGTATTCTTCCATAAGCAACCGGAAATCATCATGCTTGGCCTCGAGACGAGCGTCTTCATAGTCTAGGAGGAGTTTGTCCGACCACGATGCGAATTGCTCGTCGATGATGGCGTTGGCACCGGATTCGGCGTTGCGGATTTTGACAATGTTCAGGTAGTTAACAAAGTCTGCCACGGAAGCGGACTCATCGCCGATGGTCATCAACGTGGATGCGATGGTTTTGCTCGGCACATTGGCTAGTGGATGGCCTGGGAAGAACACACTGTCCTGCTTAGCGGCGATTCGCTTTAGGGATTTGATGACGTTGCCATTGAACGTGAAGTTGTATTCCACCTTCAGGTTTTTTAAGAATGAAGCTCGGGTCAATTCCGATCTGCTGTCGCGGCTGACCTTCTTTTGCAACTCGCGCTTCGAAGCTTCAAACGAGGCGGGGGCACGGTACTCAAGGCGTTTAACAATGTGCCATCCGTAAGAGGTTTTGAAGGGAGCGGAGATCTGTCCATCCTCGTTCAGGCCAAACGCGGCGTTTTCAAATTCCTCCACCATTTTCCCCGTTCCAAACCAAGGCAATTCACCCCCTTTGCTGGCAGTGGAGGCATCCTGGGACATCTTCATCGCCAGTTCCTCCCATCGGCCGCCGTTGACTAGGAGGTCGTGAATGGAATTGATGCGCTCTTCAGCCGCCTTCATCGTGGCATCATCAGCACCTTCTTTGGTGCGAATCATAATGTGAGCAGCATGGATTTCGCCGCGTGCATCGCGCCGCCCCGTCACTTCAAGGAAATGATAACCGTAACGTGTTCTTACGATGGGGCTGAGTTCGCCCACGGCTGTTGTGTATGCAGCTTCTTCAAACGGGTACACCATCTGAAACGCGCTGAACCAGCCCAAGTCGCCGCCGTTGTCGCGGGCGCTGGGATCGTCAGATCCCGCCTTTGAAAGGGCTACTGCATTGAAATCCTCGCCATTCAGAATGCGAGTTCGCATGGCGTCCGCACGTTTCCAAGCCTTCAAAGTGTCGGCTGCATTGGCTTGTGCGCTGCAGGAAACGAGGATGTGCCGAGCACGCACCTCTTCCTGCTTGCGCTCCCAGGCTTGGCGTACGAGCTCGTCGAGAAGTTCATTGTTGGTCAGGTAGGGACGAGCCAATTGAGTGCGATAGCCGGCGAGTTCTTTTTGGAACGTGGATATGGTATCCATGCCCAGCGCTTCGGCTGCTTGGACCTTGAGTTTGAAGTTGACAAACAGCTCCATGTACTCGTCCAAAGCGGCTTGGGTAATGAGGCTGTCGCGGTTGTTTTTTAGAAAAATATGCTCAAAATCGGCCAGGGAAACAGATTCTTCACCGACTGTCAAGACGGCCTCGTCTTGTGCGTTGGACGGTGCAGCAGTGAAAACTACGGCGAGGAGCAGACAGGCTACGCCGGCCTTTGGGTTCAACAGGTTATTCATCTTCAGGTTGTTCTTATCGCAAGCTGTAATTCGGAGCCTCACGAGTGATGGTCACGTCATGAGGGTGGCTTTCTTTGACACCGGCAGCCGTCATGCGCACGAATTGTGCGTCTTGCAATGCCGCAATATCAGGAGCACCGCAGTAGCCCATACCGGCGCGCAGTCCGCCAATGATTTGATGCATCACTTCAAGGACAGTCCCTTTGTAAGGCACGCGACCGCTGATGCCCTCAGGGACCAGTTTCTTGAGGTCATCTTCTGCATCTTGGAAGTAGCGGTCTTTCGAGCCCTTCTGCATCGCTTCCAGTGAACCCATGCCACGGTAGCTCTTGAAGCGCCGTCCTTCGTAAATTATTGTTTCGCCTGGGCTTTCTTCAGTGCCTGCGAGCATGGAGCCAATCATCACGGTATCGGCACCGCCAGCGATTCCTTTGACGATATCACCGGTGAAGCGAATGCCGCCGTCTGCGATGACGGGCACGCCTGTGCCGCGAAGTGCCTTCGACACCTCCATCACAGCCCCGAGTTGAGGGACACCGACACCGGCAATTACGCGGGTTGTACAAATCGAACCCGGACCAATGCCGACTTTTACTGCATCGGCTCCCGCCTCCACCAAGGCCTTGGCGGCTTCGGCTGTGGCTATGTTGCCGCAGACCACGTCTATATTTGAAAATGCGGCTTTGACTTTCTTCAGGGTTTCGATTACACCGCGGCTGTGGCCGTGCGCCGTATCGATTATTACTGCGTCCACACCTGCATTTACGAGCGCTTCCGTTCGGTCAATGGTGTCGTGGGTAACACCGACAGCTGCGGCCACGCACAACCGCCCCCATTCATCTTTGCAGGAGTTTGGAAAGGTGCTAAGCTTGATGATGTCTCGGTAGGTGATGAGTCCCACCAATTTGCCGTCGTCATCCACCACGGGCAACTTCTCAATTCGATGGGCGCGAAGCAGCTGTTCGGCCTTGTCGAAGTCCGAACCGTCTTGTGTGACGATAAGGCCGCTGTCCGTCATGACGTCCGCTACTGCCCGATCGTAGTCCTTTTCAAAACGCAGATCGCGGTTGGTGACGATGCCCACAAGGCAGTTCGTTTCATCCACAACCGGGATGCCGCCAATGCGGTGCTCCTTCATAATGGCCAAGGCATCCCCCACAGACGCTTCGCGAGAAAGAGTCACGGGGTCCTGAATCATACCGCTTTCCGATCGCTTGACGCGACGTACTTCAGCGGCCTGATCTGCAATCGTCATGTTCTTGTGAATGACCCCAATCCCTCCTTGGCGTGCCATGGCAATGGCCATCGTACTGTCCGTCACCGTATCCATAGCCGCTGAGATTACCGGGGTTTTCAAGGTGATGTTGCGGGAAAAATTACTCTCCAGTTGTGCGTCACGCGGGAGAACTTCAGAGTAAGCCGGGATGAGAAGAACATCGTCGTAGGTCAAGCCTTCGCCTACGATTTTTGGTTTTTGTGAATTGGTGGCCATGGTGGTCAATTGAATCGGGGCCGAAACCTATCAATCGGGTAGAAATACAGGTTACGATTCACGCAAAAGTAGGAAAAATACAGGCTCACGCCCAGCACGATTTGTCAACTTATTCTCCGTAGAGCACGTGCACCAATCCTTGCTTGTCGTAGTAGCGTCCAGACCCGTCTTGGATGGTGATGAAGTAGCCATAGGTGCCTTCCGAAACGAACTGGTCTTTGTGGGTGCCGTTCCAGCCTGTATCAAAGTCTTCCGTGGAGAACAGCACATCGCCCCACCGGTTGTGGATTTCCATTCGGTAATTGGCAAAATCTGCGAAGCTGACAACGGGTTGAAAGGTGTTGTTGATTCCGCCAATAATGATGGTGTTAGGGATCCACACCACGGGTTCTTGCTGCAGGCACAGTTCGTTCGAGAAAGCATAATTGATGCTGCCCGCTGGCCCGGGAATAGCATCCATGGCTTCGATGAGATAGCAAAAGTCCCCCGGGCTGTAAAGCAAGTTACTGACATCGTCTTCCCAGGTGAATACTGTGTTGGGCAAGGTGGTCAACAGATCGGTGGCGTTGCCCAAATTGTACTTACGGAATATGCGGTAACCTGCTGTGGCTCCTGGGAATTCCTCGTAGGGCGTCCAATGGAGGGTGTTTTTCAGGAGCTGAAAATCAGTGAGACCGCGCAGCCAAACGGTTTCGGCTGTGTTGGACATTCCGACCGAATCGCTGCAGAAATTCTCCACGCGCACCCGGTAACTATAGCTCGATTCATTTGGCTGCGCTGTGTGGTCCACGTAAGTCAAGGTCATCCCACCAACACCTTCTTGGGTCTCGAGATCGGTGAAATCAGCTTCGTTCGAACGTTTGCGCTGCAGCGTGTAAGCATGCGTGTCATTTGAATTGGGATCGAGATCCACGATGACATTCACGCTGCCGCTGTCTGTCACGGATGCGCGACGCAATGATGTAAACGTTGGTGCACCGGGGTAGCTGAACTCGAGGGTGCGGACGTTGGATAGGATTTCAAGTCCGGACGTCATCTCTGCGACGATGTGGTATCTGTACGATGCACCGAACGTAGCCCCTTCGTGCAAAAAGGAGTTTGTGTTGGCATCGACGATGCCAATTTCTTGAAGGCCTGACCAATTGTTACTGCCCGTGGTGAGTTCTTCGTCGATCCATATGTGGTAACTCGCAACCTCTGAATCCAAATTGTAGGCCCCCGCCCATGACAACTCAGCCTCGTCAGAACAGAGTGACGTGGAGGCGTTTAGAAACAGGCTCGAAGCGCAGTAAGGACTTGCTGCGCCGGGATCGGGTTCCCCATTGATGAAGCAATCATCAAAGGCGGCCACGTTGTAGGATTCAATGTACGCTTGCACGTTGGAATTCATATCAATGTACCATGTTACCCCTGGGTTGTAAATGGTGTCAATGGCCATTTGGAAGCCGCCGTTGCAGAGGTAGATGATGTAACCGGCTAGGTCGTCGGCATCGCTGGGCTCCCATGTAACCAAGGCTTCTTGCAGCACATAATCGACTTGAACTGCGGTAATTACGGGTGGATCCGGGTCCAATTCATCGGAAAGCTGGGAGCCGGCTACATTGGAAACCTGCGTGCAGTCGTCTTCAGGATTGATTTGGATCACCCGAAAGGACAGGTCGCCTTCGCATTCTTGCAGGGTGTATTGCGCTGTCATCATGCCGCCGTTGTCGGCAATGGAATTGATTTGTAGCCAATCGCCATCAGCATTCAAAAGTTCTACGGCAAGAGGCTCGGGGTACGGAGCACCACTTGTTCCGATGCGGGGACTGTTGAAATTAAGATCGATAAGTCCCGGTGTCAGGGATGGATCGGCCGTGAGGTGAATGCTGCAAAGCGTATCCGATGACTCGCCAAAAAATCCTGTTGGTCCCTCTGTAACAACGAAGTAGCATAGTTCGGTGGTCTCAGCGCTGTAGATTGAGTTCACAAACTCGGGAGCAGCAGGGTCAGGTATGCCATACGTTTCCAAAACAATCCCAGCGGCTGGTTCATACAGGTGCAAAACGTATTGCTCAAAGTCGCCGTTGGGGTCAGCGGCTTGCTGCCAAGTGACTGTTGCCTCGCCTTGGTCATTGACTTGCACACACGACATGTCCACTGACAATTGGCCGCTAGCGGATGAGCATATTAGTGCACCCAGAGTCAACCAACAGACTTGCCAAGTGCATTTTCGTGTGCAATTCACCATTGAAACAAAATTACAAAGCGAAACGGTTCTTACCGTTCACTACATAGACGTTACGAACAGCGCGTTTGTTGCATTCGAGCACTGATGAACTGAGGAGGACTACGTTTGAGCTTCGGGTTCATCGCCGTATGCGGCTCCTCCGTAACCCCCGTAACCATAACCATACCCATAACCATAGCCATACCGGTAAGCATATTTGGAATAATACATTCCGGCACGTGAGGTTTTGATGTTGTTCATCACGAGGGACGCGTGGTTTAAGTTGTTTTGATTGAGCAAATCTTCCAAATGTTCAATGCCGCGTTTGGTGGCTTTTTGGGTGTTTGAGACCAACAATCCGGTGTCTACTTTGCTCATCAGTAGCAACGCGTCCGTAATTAACAGCATCGGAGGGGTGTCCAGAATAACGAAGTCATATTCCGCACGTAGCTTCTGCAAAAAGGGATTCAGACGGTCATTCATAACCAATTCGGAGGCATTGGGCGGAACGGGACCTGCTGTGATCACTGTCAATGTATCCACAGGGCCCAGTTGCTTCATTTCGTCAACTTCGCATCGGCCGATGAGGTAGGTGCTCAGACCGATTTGATTCGACAACTTAAAATTCTTGTGCACCTTGGGTTTGTGCATGTCGAAGTCCACCAAAACGACGCTTTTGCCTGTTTTTGCTAAAACGGTCGAGAGGTTGGACGATACGAATGATTTTCCCTCGCCGGGGTGCAATGAACTCACAAGGATGGTGTTGGCGCCTTCTTGTGCGAGTAGGTATTGCAAATTGGTCCGCAAACTTCGAAAAGCCTCTGTGATCTGAGCCCGTGAATCAGCGAGAATGGCCAAGGGATGCGCCTCAATTTCGGCGTAATAAGGCAAGCCGGCAACCACCGGCAGTTGGGTGATTTCCCGCAGCTCTTGCGTGGATTCCAACCGGTCAAAAAGCAGCATGCGGAGGAAGGCAATGGCCAACGCGAGGATGATGCCGTACAGCAAATAGTTGCGAATGGTGCGCCCTTTGTCCGGGCCAATGATGCCGCTGGATCGCGCCACTTCGATGATGGAAGCCTGCGGTGTGATGCTTGCTCGGGTGATTACATTCTGGGCCCGTGCTTCAAGCAGGAAAATGTAGAGTTTCTCATTGACTTGAAGCTTGCGTTCCATCACCACGATGTCCCGTTGGGTGGCGGGAATGCCGCTCAGACGGACTTCGAGGTTGTTGATTTGACTGCGCACTTTGGAGCGCTGGTCTACGATGGCCTCGCGAGTGTCTTCAATGTATTTCGTGATGGTGAATCGCGCATTGCTGATGGCGCTGTCGAGCCGTCGAATTTGGTAGCTGTCCTCGGTGACATCGAGCAGTGCAGTGGTGCGTTCGCTGCGCCTTTCGAAGAGCTGGCTCACTTGCTCAATCAGCAATGGATCTTCCTCGATCAGATAGGAAGTTGGTGGAAGGCTGTTGTCCTCAATGCCGGAGGTCAAATACGTGCGCAGCGAACTGAGTGCTTCCATGCGGAATTCCAATTCGCGTTCTTGGGTTTCCAATTGCACTAGAGCATTGAAGAACTCCGTCTGCTCACGGCTTAAGTCGAGGATTTCATTGCTCTCTTTGAAACGGTCCACTTGCATTTCAAGGCTGTCCATAATGGCCACCAACTCTTCCAGCTGCATGTTGACGAATTTCTCTGTCTTCAGGCTGGATTCAAGCCGGGCCTCTTTGGTGTACTCGATGTACTCCTCGCTTAGGATGTCCAAGAATTCTTGTGCGCGGCCGAAGAGTGTGTTGCTCGATGAAAGTGCCAAAATGTTCGTGCCTTCAATGTTCTGGACATCCAGAGCGGCTCGAAATTGATTAATACGTTGGCTTTTGCTGTAAACCCGAAACTGGAAATGTTGCTTTCGGACCTGTTCGAGCGCGTCCAGGTTGACTTTTGGGCCTTCGGTTCCTGAAAAGTCAACGATGCGTGAGCTAGAGGGGTTCACAGTAAGGGCCAATTCCGGTCCTTCAATCGGCTTGCCAAATGCGTGAATTACCTCCTTTGTTTCTCCCTCGGAAAGGGTGTAACGCAACCGGTAATGATTTTCGTCTTCGATGAAGAGATCGATGGGCACCCCGAGGTACAAGGGGTTGAATAAATCTGGAGAGGCAGTGATTTGAACCGCGCCAAAATGCGCTACATGGCTGGTTTTTAAGCGGCCGACGAGGTAGTAGTCAATCGTCAAATCCATCCGGTCTACAACCCGGCCAACGAGGTCATAGGACCTCAGAATGCGCTGTTGATCCTTGGCTTCGGAATTGTTCCAACCGAACATTTTCGTTTGGCCCGTGAGGCGCCGTTGGTAGTCCAATTCTTTGCCGCCCTGGTCCAATAAAATCTCCGCCGTAGCTGCGTAAATGTCGAGTTGGCGGTGGGTGATGATGCGGCCGGTTGCGTATCCGGTTCCGGCGAGGAAAGCAATCAACCACCAGTTCTTTAATAAGAGCTTGAGGTAGGGCCGGACTTGGCTCATCGAGATGAGCTCGTTGGAACGATTTTGTGAATCAGCCATGCGGCGGCAATTTCGGACTTTTAGACCGAGAAAATCAAATAAAGAGGTGAAACGTAATTTTGGCGCATGCAAGCATCACAATCAATAAACGAAGCGGAGGTTTGGAAGGAAGGAGAGTGCATCGAAGGGACAACGTGGTCGGCTCTTCCAAGCACGTCTCGCGTGTGGTTGTATACCGCAGACCGAGTTCTCACAGCGGAAGAACAGGACGGGCTCCGTGCCGCTATCGAAACGTTCTTGTTGGAATGGGTAGCGCACGGCCAATCGCTTCAAGCGAGCTGGCGTTTGGAAGGAGGGCGTTGTTTGGTCATCGCACTTGATGAGCGAAGTCCTAATGCGACGGGTTGTTCGATTGATACAAGCGTGCGTTGGCTCCAAGCGTTAGGTGAGCAGATGGGAGTGGATTGGATGAACCGAAATACTGTTACGTATTTCAACACCAATGCTTCAACTTGGGAAGACATGCCTCTCGCGTCGTTCTGGGCCGCACGTAAGGCGGGAGTAGTCGACGCTAACACCTTGGTGGTGAATGCAGTTGTAGTTCGTAAGGTGGAATGCGACTCTACCTTGGTTTGTACGTTCCAAAACAGTTGGCACGATACAATGTGGCGGTAACATCAGAAGCGCTTAATTTGTTCATTATCATGCGTTTCTGTTGTGGCTCCCATTTACATATTTCGGTCAATGGCGCCGAAAATTAGGTAAGAACAAGGAAATTGACGACTAATACAGCTTTGCTCGATGAAATTTCTTTTGTGAAATATTGGAATTCAGGAAAGCCTCTACTACATTTATCGCGATATCGTGACTTCATCGAAATGAGAAGTCGCGATATGCTTTCGAAGAACGGGACTTTTTCCCGTTTGGATAAGCGCCTCCAAAGCCCTCGAAACGTCGAGGCATCCAAATTGTCTGAGAATTCTAACCAAAACCAAATCAAATGTTTAACACGTTTAAAAAGTGTTGTGGCATCGTAGCGATGTTCGCGCTTTATCTTTATTCGGCTCCCGCGGCTTTTGCGCAGTGCGAAGGAGTGGAATTGTCCATTACACTGGACTATGATTCATGGCCAGAAGAGTCTTCTTGGTCACTCACTTCTGATGGTGTCGAAGTTGCCTCTGGTGACGCGTACACCGGAGGCGCACTTGCAGCTGATGGCTCCTCTGAGACTGTCGTTGCCTGTGTGGCCAATGAAGCCTGCTACACATTTACCATGAGCGATAGCTATGGTGACGGTGGAACAGACTACTCCATTTCGGATGCCGATGGCAACATCTTAGGAAGTGCAGCAGGTTGGTACGGTGGTAGCACCTCTTCTGAATTCTGCCTTGGTGCAGTAGCAGTTGCAGGGTGCACAGACGAAACCGCTTGCAACTTTAACCCAGATGCTTCTGAGGACGATGGTTCTTGTGCCACAATCCTGATGAACGTGAACGTATCCGACAATTATTGGTCCTCTGAGACTGGTTTCAACGTTTACAACGCTGACACAGGTGAGTCGGTCGGTTCATTGGCTGCCGGTTCTTACACCAATTCTACAGTGATCAACGAAGAAGTTTGCGTGTTGGATGACGCGTGTTACTACATCGAAGTGACGGACACTTTCGGCGACGGAATTGGCGCGACTGGTACTTGGACTGTAACATGGAATGGTATGAGCATCGCGAACGGCGGTGGTTCAGGATGGTCTGTTCAAACTTCTGACACTTGGTGCTTCGGCCCCGGTTGCCAGGACATGACCGCATCTAACTTCAACCCAACCGCTACGTCTGACTCTGGCGATTGCGCATTCTTGGGATGCACCGATATGACCGCATGCAATTACGACGAATTTGCTACTGAGGACGACGGGTCATGCGCGTTCCAATCTTTGATGATCGACATTACGCCTGACAACTTTGCTACCGAAATTTCTTGGAACTTAGTTGACACGCTAGGCGGAGTTGTTGCCAGTGGTCTCTCCGAGAGTGCGGAATTGTGCTTGTCTGAAGATTGCTTCACATTCACCATGTTCGATTCATTTGGTGATGGCATCTGCTGTGCTTACGGACAAGGTTCTTACTCAGTTTCTGACCAGAACGGTACTGTAATTGCTGAAGGCGGAGAGTACGGCTCTTCAGAGTCTACTTCTTTCTGCTTGCCAGCTGTTCCTGGATGTACAGACGATATGGCGTGCAACTATACGCCTGGTTCTAACATTGATGATGGTTCCTGCGACTACTCATGCATCGGTTGCATGGATACGGCAGCAGCGAACTATGACCCAACTGCAACTCAAGAAAACGAAGGATCTTGCATCTACTGTGAAGCAGGTACTTACGTAGCCGTTATTGAGATGTACGACCTCGGTGGTGATGGCTGGAACGGCGCTAGCTACTACATGGACTCGTTTGACGGTTCTACTTCTGTTACCGGAAACTGGGACGAAGCAGACACTTACATCGCTGATGCGGGTATTGATTTCCACTGCGTTCCACTCGGATGTTACATCTTTACTTCAGGCGGCGGAAGCGCTGATAATGAGATTGCAGTCATTATAACCGACCAATTTGGCACGGTTTACGGTGACCAAGTTGCAAGCAACTACTATGGACCACTCCCTCCCCCTGTTGGGTTCCCAAGCGGTGGATGGTTTATTGATTTCGGATTGCTCGGAGACTGTGCATTCGAGGGATGTACAGATCCATACTGCTTCAACTACAACATCTCTGCGACTGTGGACGACGGATCTTGCATCTGCCCTCCACCAAACAACGCAATTGCAGATGCTGAAGCTATAGGCTGTGATATGGAAGTGTCCGGCTCGTTGGAAAATGCTTCAGATGAAGAAGGTCTTACGGGTGTGTTTGCGGGTACAACGGTCACCACAGGTGGTGTATGGTATGAGTTCAATGCTGACGGCGATTACCAAGTATTCGCCAACACGTGTAACACGCCTACTGCCACTTCAGGATTCGCTGACCCTGTAGGCGACACCAAATTGCACGTATTTACGCAAAACGATGAAGGCGGATTAGACCCTGTCGTAGGTAATGACGACAATTGTGGTTTGATGTCTGGTGTAGCTTTCTTGGCTGAAACAGGTAACAACTATTACATCTACGTTTCTCGCTACAGTGCGTTCACAGCCGGTACAGAGTTCCTGCTGGAGGTAACATGTGAGGCCTGTGATGACTTCCCTTCAAACGACTACTGTGAGGATGCAACGCCTCAATTGGATGATGTGACGTTCACGGGTTCTGTATGCTGCTCTAACCCTGCCACCATTCCGGCCTATGGCGGAACGGTATATGGTGTTTGGTTCACATTTAACAGCACGGACGTTGTGACTGGTTTGCAGTTTGACACGTTCTACTTCGATTTGACAAACGTTGATTCTGGTAACTTGTCATTGACCATCTACTTACAAGGTGGAGATTGCGAAAGCATCGGAACGTATGTTGGATGTTTGTTCACGGGTACATGCGCTGGTTCAATTGAATCGTTCATCGCACTCGAGCCCGATACGGATTACTACTTCTTCGTAGGTACCACGGATCCAGCTGAATGCGGAACGTTCGAATTCACTACTACCGGGATATTCCTTGGTTGTACTGACTCGGCTGCAGATAACTACTTGGATTACGCGAATCAGGACGATGGTACTTGTACATACTCTGTAGTACCTGACAACGACCAGTGTGAAGATGCATTCGCATTGGACTGCAACGTAGGCTACCAGGAAGGTTCAATGGGAGGTGCGACTGCTGAAGGTGCTCCAAGCATTGTTTGCTCTCCATGTGCTGCTGGCGAAAACTTCGCATACGTGACTGCCGGCGGTGGTTCATGGGACGGCGAGGTTTCTTGGAACATCACAGATGCTGACGGTAACGTATTCTCTGGATTCGCAACCGCTGGCGACTGGGTATGTGGAATGGCTGAAGGTGAATTCTTGTTCGAAGGCTTTGATTCGTTTGGAGACGGATGGAACGGAGCGACAGCGAATGTTTATTTCAACGGCAACCAAGTGGTTGAGGAATTCGGTATTACCGCTGGTGCCTATGGCTCAGTAACTGCTACTGCAGTTGATGATGGAACACAGGATATCCCGAACGATCCAATCCCAGGTGTTTGGTGGACATTCGCCGGTACAGGTGAATTGCACACGCTGAATACTTGCGGTTCTGTAATCGATACCCGTGTTCAAGTCTACTCTTCACCATCTATGTCTTGCGGCGTATATGACTGCGTTTTGGACGTAGAGGGCAACGTAGCGGATAACAGCGCTTCATTCGAAGGCTGTGGCTTCTTTGACCAAGACGATGCGTACATGGAGTTCGTTTCTGATCCTGCATTGTACTACTTCGTTTATGTCACTTACGAAAACGATGGTGTCTACAACGGTATGGGATCATACCAGATCGAGTTGGCGTGTGAGACAGCCATTGAAGGTTGCACCATTTCTGCAGCGTGTAACTACAACCCAGATGCTAACATCGAGACGAATGACATCTGTGAGTACACTTCTTGTGCCTGTGATAACAACCCAGGTGGTACAACCATCTTGGTGAATATGTACGACTCATTCGGTGATGGATGGACAGGAAGCAATTCAGGTTCACCAGGTGGATATGAAATCTTCGACGGCGACGGCAACTCTGTGGCTGCTAACTACATCGACGAAGCATACTACCAAGTGGATGAGGACAACTTCGATGGACCAGAATATGGTTTGGATGTACTTTGCGTGGATCCTGGTTGCTACACGTACGCGTTTACCGGTGCCTTCATTTGGGATGGTGAGCAGTCTTGGAGCGTAACGGATGGTGATGGCAACGAGATCATCGCTGGCGGTGCTGGTGGTTCACTGGTTACAGAGGTCTACCCATTCTCTGCTGGTGCGGACATCCTTTGCGGATGTACGGATGACTTTGCATGTAACTACAACCCAGAAGCGACAACAGAGAATGGCACATGCGAGTATGAGACATGCGCTGGATGTACTGATGCTAACGCGTGCGACTATGACCCAACCGCCACCATTGAAGACGGCTCATGCTGCTACGGCACTTGCTTGACCGTCACCATGGAAGATAGCTTCGGCGATGGATGGACGGGTTGTGACATCGTCATCACAGACCTCGAGGGCAACGTTGTCATCAACACGTCTTTGACTACGACCAACAGTGACGGTTCATATTTGCAGGAGGTATACTGCATGGAGGCAGGATGTTACATCTTGACCACTGGCGATGATACCTTCAACACTGAGCCATCATGGACGATTGCAGGTGTCTTTGGCGGTGTAATCACTGGCGGAGAGCTCTTCGGCCCAGAATACATCAGCGTCGGAGGCAACAATTGCATCGAGGGTTGCGACATTGCTTGTGCATGCAACTACGATCCAGCTGCGAATATCCTCGTAATCGAAGAGTGTAACTTTGACGATTGCAGTGGATGTACTTACGCAGATGCGTCCAACTACGACTCTGCTGCTGGTGTTGACGATGGATCATGTGAATTCGACTTGTCGAACCCATGCCCAGCGGACATCAACGAAGATGGTTCTGTAACCACTGCCGACCTGCTGGTATTCCTATCAGCGTTCGGAACGGTTTGCGAATAATCTTAACTTCTTGAACAGAAAGGGCTCGACTTTAGTCGGGCCCTTTTTTTATGCCCAAACCAAGCCGAATTCGTATCTTATGGTTACCGATTG
>NZGF01000031.1 GCA_002690915.1 Crocinitomicaceae bacterium | reverse complement strand
TAATATTTAAAATTATTTTATAGCGTTATTAACTGGGGAGTATCTGGGAGGAACTTGAGGAAATATTCTTAGGGGGTTAATAGAGGTGCTAATGGCTCCCATTGCTCCACACTCATTGTCAATCTATGGATTCACTGAGTAGGTTAGTGAGCACTCACTGGGGCGATAGAGTCTATAGAAATACTAAGGCGGGGTCATTTGATGGATGGGGGGACACCTAGCATACTTAGTAATATTAGTAGGTGCTACCCAGATACAAGAAAGAGTAATTTTAGAAAAATAGGTCTAATGGGAATAACTCCGTTCCCTAAACAATTCTTTTATTTCATTAATAATCAATCTGTTATTCCTTCTAAGAATAAAAAGGGTTGATATTGAAAAAGGACAGTGTAGTTAAGGGGAAGTGAGTACTCACTAACTTAATCTTTTTATAAATTTAGTGTACTTTTATTTGAATGTATGATAAAAGTCAGGGCATCTAAAGGTCTGCCCACAATAACTATGGAAAACTTACCTAAGAAAAAAAGGGGTAGACCCAAAAAATCTGAGTTGTCTTTAAATAAAGCAGGAAATCGAGGTCAAATAGGAAGACCTAAAGGCGATACTGCGATTATTAATGAATACAAGTCCAGAATGTTATCTTCCCCTAAGTCCAGAAAAGTATTGGACTCCATTATGGATGCTGCTTTAGACAACGAGCATAAGAATCAAGCAGCAGCATGGAAACTGTTAATGGACAGAATGTTGCCGATTAGTTATTTTGAGAAAGACAAGACAACTGGAGGCAGGAGTAACATTTCAATTACTATCTCTGGGTTAGGAGTCAATGAGACTTCTAACGTAGAAGACTCTTTAAATTTAGAAGAAAGTGTAATTGAAGGGACTTACACGAATAATGTTTAAATACTTTGAGCTAGATGAGTTTACTTGTTCTGAAACAGGTAAAAATGAGATGCAGGAAGGATTTATTCATTTATTAGACTCTTTAAGAGAAAGTTGTGATTTCCCTTTTAAGATTACGTCAGGCTATAGAGACAGAACGCACTCTGCTGAGAGTAATAAAACTACAGTAGGTCAGCATACATTAGGATGTGCAGCAGATATTTACATTGATAATGGTGTGAGAAGATACGAGATTGTCCAGCAAGCAATGTTATTAGGTTTTAAAGGGATCGGTATCGCTAAAACCTTTGTTCATGTCGATACTAGGGCATCAAACCATAAAGTTATTTGGACGTATTAATAAAATATGTCTCAATCTGAAGAAATTAAAAAACATTTAAAAAGATCAGTATCTCAAACAGAACTCTTAGAACGACAAAGAAAAGTAATTAAAGAACAAACAGCATTAATTAATAAATTATTATCTTAGTAAATAAAAGTTGTTTGGACTTATTCGTAAAATGTGGAAACTTTGGTGTCTTTCTTTAGGAGAAAAAGCAAGCGATAACTCTAAAGAAGCAGACATCGTAGCATTGTTTAGGACAGTTATTGTTTTACTTAATGCAGTAACTTGTTTATTTATTATTAGCGGTATTATTAGGCATTGGGGATAATGAAAAAAGATAAACCTAAAGATAAGCGTAAACTTAATCATATAAATTGGAAGATTAAACTTTGGGCTAGTAATAGTAATTAAACTGATTAATTTAAAAGCAATATAAATATGGCTGAAAGTGCATTAGACATTAAGCTGTTACCGTGGCAACAAGAGGTTTGGAATGATCCTGTACGCTTTAAAATTGTTGCAGCAGGAAGACGTACAGGTAAATCACGTTTAGCAGCATGGCTTTTAATTGTTAACGCTTTACAGAAAGATCGCTCTATTGTTTTTTATGTCGCTCCAACTCAGGGGCAAGCTAGAGACATTATGTGGGATACGCTAATGGATTTAGGGCATCCCGTTATTTCTTCTAGTCATATAAACAATTTACAAATTAAATTAATTAATGGTTCTACAATTTCATTAAAGGGTGGCGACAGGCCAGAAACTATGCGGGGTGTCTCGCTAAAGTTTTTAGTCTTAGATGAGTATGCAGACATTAAATCTGAAGTCTGGGAACAGATCCTTAGACCAGCACTTGCTGACCAAAAAGGTCAGGCATTATTTATCGGGACACCTATGGGTAGAAATCATTTTTATGAATTATATAAATATGGTGAATTTGAAGAAGACCCTTCCTATAAGTCTTGGCACTTTACAAGTTATGACAATCCTCTTTTAGACAAAGAGGAAATTAATTCAGCAAAGAAATCTATGTCAAGTTATGCGTTTCGACAGGAATTTATGGCTTCCTTTGAAGCAAGAGGCTCTGAAGTATTTAAAGAAGATTGGGTTAAATTTAGTGAAGAAAAACCAGAGAACTTTGATTGTTATGTTGCAGTAGATATTTCTGGTTTTCAAGATTTAATTAAAAAGAAAACAAAAAATAAACGCTTGGACAATACATCAATATGTGTTGTTTTTGTTAATGAGGATGGTTGGTACGTAGAAAATATAGTGTATGGTAGATGGACAGTTGAAGAAACAGCACAAAAGATTTTTCAAGTCGTAAAGGATTATAAACCTTTATGTGTCGGTATTGAGAGGTGTATTTCGTATCAAGCTGTTATGCCTCCTCTATTAGACATGATGAGAAGAAACAATTTCTTTTTTCATATTGAAGAACTTTTACACAACAACGTCAAAAAAATTGATAGAGTTATTTGGGCTTTACAGGGTAGGTTTGAAAACGGCATTATTACGTTAAATAAAGGGGCATGGAATAGTCGCTTTTTAGATGAGTTATTTCAGTTTCCTGATATATTAACGCATGATGATTTAGTGGATTCTTTAGCGTACATAGATCAATTAGCAAAAGTAACTTATAGCGGTAATTATGAAGAATTATCAGACTTTGAAATAATTGATTCTGTCGCGGGGTATTAAAATATGGCTTATGGTGATGATAATAAACCTTCAATGATGCAAGAGTCATTGGAGAGTTGGGTAATATATAAGTGTGACCAGTGGAGAGATCACTTTGAATCGAATTACTCAGAAAAGTTTGATGAGTATTATCGGTTATGGCGAGGCATCTGGGCAAAAGAAGATGTTACTAGAGATTCAGAGAGATCTAAAATTATTTCTCCTGCATTGCAACAGGCAGTTGAAAGCTCTGTTGCTGAAATAGAAGAAGCTACTTTCGGAAGAGGAAAGTTTTTTGACATTAGAGATGACGCTGGTGATCCCGAAAATAGAGACATTGTTTTTTTAAGGGAACAATTACATAAAGACTTTCAAAAAAGTAAAGTTAGAAAGTCAGTAGCAGAGTGTTTAATTAACTCTGCTGTATTTGGTACAGGAATTGGAGAAGTTGTTTTAGAGGAAGAAAAAGAAATGACTCCTGCTACTCAGCCCATTATGGGAGGTGAGTTAACCGCAGTAGGAGTTAATGTTAGGGATAGAATCACCTGTAAGTTACGCCCTGTCATGCCTCAAAATTTCCTCATTGATCCTGTTGCTACTTCAATTGAGGAAGCCTCTGGTGTAGCAATTGATGAGTTTGTCTCCCTACATACAGTAGAGCAACTACAAGAATCAGGTGTCTATCGTAAAGTAAATGTTGCATCTGCTTCTTCTGATTATGACATCGAGCCAGATCAAGATTTAACTATTTACCCAGATGATAAAGTCCGTCTGACAAAATACTATGGTTTAGTCCCTCGTTATTTACTTTTAGATGCTCAAGCACAACTAGAGTTTCTTGAGGAGCAAGAAGAATTAGGGGAAGAAGGTTTAGCAGAGTTAGAACAACGTGAACAAGAAGAAGGTTTAGAAAACGAAGAAGGAACGGAAGAAGAAAGCTATTACGTAGAAGCAGTTGTTGTTATTGCAAACAATGGTACGTTATTAAAAGTTGAAATAAACCCATACATGATGGGAGATAGACCTGTTGTAGCTTTCCCGTGGGATGTTGTTCCTTCTCGTTTTTGGGGCAGAGGGGTTTGTGAAAAAGGATACAACAGTCAAAAAGCATTAGACGCAGAAATTAGAGCACGTATTGATGCTTTAGCTTTAACAGTACACCCTATGTTAGCAATGGACGCTACCCGAATACCTAGAGGGTCTAGGCCGGAAGTAAAAGCAGGTAAAGTTATTTTAACTAATGGTAATCCTGCTGAAGTCTTACAGCCTTTTAACTTTGGACAAGTAAATCAAATTACTTTTGCACAGGCTGATGCTTTGCAAAAGATGGTACAGACTGCTACAGGGGCTATTGATTCTGCTGGTTTTGCTGGCTCAGTCAATAAAGACTCTACAGCAGCAGGGATTAGTATGTCTTTAGGTGCGATTATTAAACGCCACAAAAGAACGCTAATCAATTTCCAAGAATCTTTCTTAATTCCTTTTGTTACTAAAGCAGCCCATCGCTACATGCAGTTTGATCCTGAGAACTATCCTGTAGCAGACTATCGGTTTGATGCGGTATCTACGTTAGGGCTAATGGCAAGAGAGTACGAAGTAACTCAATTAGTCCAGTTGTTACAAACTATGCAAGCAGATTCACCTATCTATGGTCAGTTAGTAGAAGCTATTATTGATAATATGAATCTCAGTAATCGGGAAGAATTGTTGAGTCGTATACAGCAAGCTTCTCAAAGTTCTCCAGAAGAACAACAAGCGGCTGCACTTTCACAACAATCTCAGATTGCTTTCCAAGAAGCTCAAACTTCTGCTCTTTCTGGACAAGCAGCAGAATCTCAAGCTAGAGCTAGGAAGATAGTTACAGAGACAGAATTAATGCCTGAAGAATTACAAATTGATCGTTTAAAAGCAGTCACTACTAATTTAAGAGCAGGTACTGAGGACGATAAAGAGTTTGAAAGAAGGCTTAAAGTAGCTAATTTATTAATTAAAGAAGGTTCTCAAACATCTTCTCCTCCTAATGGTATTGTTTCGCAACAATTTACAGAACAGCCAGAACAGCCAGAACAATCTCTTCCAGATAATATAATGGAGTTTGCTCCCGATGGTCAGCCACAGAGAACTTAATGATATTGTTGCTCAAATTAACAAACATTTTGATTTAATTTTTAGTAAACTAGAAGCATTAGAAAATGAAGTCAAACAACAAAAAACAAGATCCAAGACTAAAAAAACTAGGTCTAAACTCCTACAATCAAACGAAGAGGACTCCTAACCATGCTACAAAGTCACACGTTGTTGTCGCAAAGGAGGGTGATAAAATCAAGACAATCCGCTTTGGTCAACAGGGGGCGAAGACGGCAGGGTCTTATAAGAAGGGAGAAAGCAAAGCCACTACTGCTAAACGAAAAAGTTTTAAATCCCGACACGCTAAAAATATAGCTAGAGGGAAGATGTCAGCAGCTTGGTGGGCAAATCGTGAAAAATGGTAGTATTTAAAATTAACTTTAATGAAATGGAGGAAAGTAATAACTAAATGGTATTTGACATTATTTGTTTTATTGGATTATTAGGAGTAGTAGGACTAGCGTTTTTACCGGAAGAATTGAGCAGACAACAGAAGTTCAGATCAAATCCATTTAATTTTTATTTTCATAATTATTTTTAGATAGGAGAAGATAAATGCCAAAAGGTAAAGGAACTTATGGTTCAACCAGAGGAAGACCGCCAATGAAAGGTACAAAGAAAAAGAATAAAAAGAAAAAAATGATTAATCGGACTT
Organism: Crocinitomicaceae bacterium; assembly: GCA_002690915.1. Taxonomy (GTDB): domain Bacteria; phylum Bacteroidota; class Bacteroidia; order Flavobacteriales_D; family Sanyastnellaceae; genus UA16. The sequence continues at coordinate 4,555 of NZGF01000031.1, read as the reverse complement.
ACTAATGGCTACAACAAAGTTAACTGCTAGACAAAAAACTACGTTAGAAAAACATTCTAAACATCATTCTGCTAAACACATGGCGATGATGAGAAAAGAAATGAAAGCAGGTCTAACTTTTACACAGGCGCATAAGAAAGCTCAAAAGAAAGTAGGGACATAATGACTAGAACAAAAACCCCAGTTAAAAAGAAAAGTAAATCTAGGGTTAATGAAGCTGGTAATTATACAAAACCTACTATGCGTAAAAACTTGTTTAATAAAATTAAAGCAGGTTCTAAAGGAGGGAGTGCTGGTCAATGGTCTGGGCGTAAAGCACAAATGTTAGCAAAAGAATACAAAGCTAAAGGTGGAGGTTACAGGAGTTAATGACTCTTAAAAAATCTCAAAAAAGTCTTAAAAACTGGACTTCCCAAAATTGGAAGACTAAAAGCGGAAAACCTAGCACTCAGGGTAAGTCTGCTACTGGAGAGAGATACCTTCCTGCTGCTGCGATTAAGTCTTTGTCGGATAAAGAGTACGCTGCTACTACAAGAAAAAAACGTGCTGATACTAAAAAAGGTAAAAAGACTAGCAAGCAACCTAAGAAGATTGCAAAGAAAACGAGATCTTACAGAAAATAAAAGCTTTACAGGGTATTTTCTTTTTGGTAGGCTCGGCTAAATCTAACTTATCTGTCCTTTGTAGGAAAAACGGATATGGAACAAGTAGAAGAAGACAAGAAATTTGAAGAATACGTGTTTGAAATGCGTAACTTATTTAGATCTGAAGGGTGGAAGTATTTTATAAATGATGTAGAAACATCTATAAAAAATATAAACTCTTTAGAAACAACTAAAGATTCAGAAGATTTATTTTTTAAGAAAGGGCAACTCTTAGTAATGAATAACTGCCTTAATCTTGAAACTCAACTTGAAACTTTAGTAACGCAAAGAAACTCTGAACCCTCAGAAGAGGTATAAATGAGAATGTTGTTTGACTTCAGGTGTTCTGAAGGTCATGTAACAGAACATTTTACTACTAAGGATACTTCAGAAGTTTCCTGTCTTATTTGTGGTAAAGCTGCAAATAGGATTATATCTCCTGTTAGGAGTGTTTTAGACCCAATAAGCGGTGATTTTTTAGGTGCTACACGTAAATGGGCAAAGCACAGAGAGCAGCAGATTAAAAAAGAACGTAAGGAAGAGTACCAATAACTTCCTTATTTATTCCACAATACTCTTTAGAAGTACGGAATCCTATAAATTATGGCTAGATTCATAGACGATAATATTGCAGAGCGTCCTGAACAAGAGGAACTAACTTTAAATTCTCCAGAAGAAAACACTGAACCTGTAGATATAGCGCAGCAAATTCAGCAAGATAGTGAAGAACAGCCCACTGAGCTAGGACTTCCTGATAAATACCAAGATAAATCGGTACAGGATTTAGTTCAGATGCACCAAGAAGCTGAAAAGCTTTTAGGTAGACAAAGTTCTGAAGTAGGAGAATTAAGAAAAGTAGTTGATACTTATATTCAGACACAACTCTCAGAACAACAGAAAGCACCAGAAACCACTCCTGTTGAAGAAGAGATTGATTATTTTTCTGATCCAGAGAAAGCAGTAAATAAAGCTATTGAGAATCATCCTAAGATTCGAGAAGCAGAGGAATTAAGCCAACAGTACAAAAAAACAAATGCTTTGGCTACATTATCTCAAAAACATCCTGATATGGAGAATATCCTAAAGGATGATGGCTTTGCGAAATGGATTAAAGATTCTAGTATTCGTACTAAGCTTTATGTACAAGCAGACAAGCAGTTTGATTATGAAGCTGCTGATGAGCTTTTCTCGCTTTGGAAAGATAGGAAACAAGTAGTTGCTCAGACTGTTCAGAATGAAAAGAACACTAGGAAGCAAGCATTAAAGACTGCTTCTACTGGTTCAGTTTCTGGAAGTTCAGAGAAACCTACGAGAAAAATCTATCGAAGACAGGATATTATTGATCTAATGAAAAATGATCCTGACCGATATATGGCTTTATCAGATGAAATCTTAACGGCATATGCGGAAAAAAGGGTCAAGTAACCAGTTATAGGAGAAATTAACTAATGGCTACTTCAACTTATCCTGCTACTGGCGGGTTCGTCGGTAATACAGATGCTGCTACTTTTATCCCTGAAATTTGGAGTGATGAAGTTGTAGCTGCATATCAAGCTAATCTTGTTCTTGCAAATCTTGTTAAAAAGATTTCAATGCAGGGCAAGAAAGGTGACACTCTTCATATACCAAAACCTGTTCGTGGTTCAGCTAATGCTAAAGCTGAGAACACAGCAGTTACAGTACAAAATGCTACTGAAGGTGAAGTACAAGTTTCAGTAAATAAGCACTTTGAATACTCTCGTATTATTGAAGACATTACTGAAGCTCAAGCTTTGTCTTCCCTCCGTCAATTCTACACTGGTGATGCTGGCTATGCTTTGGCAAAACAAGTAGACACTGATATTTTTGCTTTAGGCAAAGACTTAGGTGACAGCGATGGAGCAGACTACGTACACTCCGCTTCTTTTTACATTGACGCTTCCAGTGGTTTGTCTGCTTATGCAGTAGATACTGTAGCGGCTGCTGATGTATTCACAGATGCAGGGTTTCGTGCTTTGATTCAAAAGATGGATGATGCTGATGTCCCTATGGACAACAGAGCGTTTGTCGTTCCTCCCTCATTACGTAATGCTATCATGGGCATTGATCGTTACGTATCTTCCGACTTTGTAGATAACAGAGGTGTTGATAGCGGTAAAATCGGTAATCTTTATGGTATCGATATTTACGTATCTACTAATGTACCGATTATCGAAACTGCGTCTGCTAACAGTGCTGGCGGTGACGTTAAAGGTGCAATGTTAATCCACAAAGATACTTTTGTTCTTGCAGAGCAACAGGGCATACGCTCTCAAACTCAGTACAAGCAAGAGTGGCTTGGAACTTTGTATACTGCGGATATGTTGTATGGCGTTAAAGTCTTACGAACAGACGCAGGTTTTGTTTTGGCTGTTAACGGCTAAGACTTTCTCTTTATAGAGATTAAGTGTGGAGAGAATTTTTATGGTTCTCTCTGCACTACTCTATAAATAATAATCTGATAGTTTTAGGATGTTTTAATGCCTACTCAAATTATTACTAAAAACTCTAGTACAGGTTCCTCCGTACCTTCTGCCTCTGATCTAGTTCAGGGAGAACTTGCAGTTAATGTTACTGACAAGAGATTATTTACAGAAAATTCTAGTGGAGCAGTTGTAGAGTTAGCGACTAATCCTTCTACCTTAACAATAGGTTCTGTTTCCGTAACCGCTATTCTTGATGAAGATAATTTTGCTAGTAATTCAGCAACATCATTAGCTACCCAACAATCTATAAAAGCTTATGTAGACAGCACTGGTTCTGGAACAATGACTAGCTGGATACTAGAAGATGGAGATGGTACTGAAGTATCAGTTTCAAATGCTAAAGAAGTTAAGTTTGTTGAAGGTGGCGGTTTAGACATTAATTGGACTGATACTGATAATGGCACAGACGGAGATCCCTACGATTTAACTTTTACTGTCAATGCTGCTCAAACTGGAATTACAAGTCTTCTTGCTACGGATATAAAAATCGGTGAAGACGATCAAACTAAGATTGACTTTGAAACAGCAGACACAATTAATTTTTATGCAGGAAATACAAAACAACTTTCTTTGACTGATGGTGCTTTAAACATTATGGCACAGGGGGATCTAAGGTTAGAAGATTCCAGTGGCGGTGAATACGTCGCTCTGCAAGCCCCATCAAGTTTAAGCTCGTCATATACCTTAACGCTGCCAGCAGATGATGGGGCGAGTTCTCAAATTCTTAGCACTGACGGCTCTGGGGTCTTATCGTGGGCTAGTGTGTCCACCGCAGGATTAACAGACGGTTCTGTCACTACAGCAAAACTAGCTGATGACGCAGTTACTTCTGCAAAACTCGCTCATGCTTTAGACATTACTACTTCTGTATCTGTTGGAGGAAGTTCTGACGGTGTAGCAATTAGTCAAGGCGCAATAGCTCTAAAGAATGGTGGCGCTCAGTCCCGTATAGATTTTTATTGTGAAAGCAGTAATGCTCACTATACAAGAGTACAAGCGGCTGCTCATAGTGCCTACTCAGGAAATATAACCCTAACTTTGCCAGCTTCAACGGGTACGTCTGGACAAGCAATGGTTACAGATGGATCAGGAAATCTTAGTTTTGCTACAGTAGAAGGAGCGTATAGTGCGTGGGCTATTAAAGCTGCAAGCGATCATCCTTATACCGCATCTCACAAAGATCAATTAATTATTAACAGTGCTTCTGCATTTACAGTGACACTACCAGCAGGATCATCAGGAAACACAGTCATTATATGTAATGCTGGGGCTGGGGCTGTAACAATAGGAAGAAACGGTAGTGAAAAAATAAATTCAGCAGCAGAAGACGGTTCATTACCACAGGGTAATTCAGTTCAACTTGTTTATGTCGATGGTACTATCGGCTGGTTTGAGATTTAGGAGAAG
>NZGF01000030.1 GCA_002690915.1 Crocinitomicaceae bacterium | reverse complement strand
GATTATTTATTTCCGTCGGTTTTTCTTAACAAAAAAGGCAACCAAAGGTGTTCTCGTCCGTCTACCAAGCAGACACGGTCTGAGAAAACTGTGTTGGTTTCAATTTCTTGCAGGTTATTGAAGGGGGGTCCAATGGGATCCCCCTTCTTTTATTCTGGGCCTCACCGATTGCATATCGTATTACTGGAGTTTAACGTAGACAACTTGCTTACTATCGAAAAACGCGTGATTCATCCATTCAGAAATGGGCAACTGTTCCGTTGGGAAATTCACCTCTGCAAGCTCAGCGCTTAGATCCCCGCCCTTCAACGCCAGAATGCCATTGGGCCAAGGGTTGATCGATTGCTTCTTTATTTTGCCTTGTACCCAAGGAATGAATCGGTTCATGCGCGTTACCGCACGGCTAACTACAAAATCGAATTGACTGTTGATTTCCTCTGCACGACCGTGATGGACGATTACGTTGGTCAACCCCAAGGTTTGGACCACCGAACGGACAACCTTGATTTTCTTGGCAATGCTGTCGCACAACACAAAATTCACGTCTGGATAGACAATGGCTAAGGGAATGCCGGGAAAGCCCCCTCCAGTTCCAACGTCGAGTACATCACTGCCTGGAGCGAACTTCATGGCCTTGACCAAAGCGAGGCTATGCAGGACATGGCGTTCATCGAATGCGTCCATATCTTTCCTGGAAATCACATTGATGGCCGCATTCCACTCTGTGTAGAGGGCTTTCAGCTGCCCCAGTTGCTCTGCTGCCTCACTGGTCAACTCAGGTATAAACGCCTTATAGTCCACGCTCAAATGGTTTCGCGAACCTGCCCTAGCATCGCTTCAAGGGCCTCGCGTGCGCGGTGCAATTGTGCCTTGACCGTTCCCAAGGAGCGGTCCAATTCCGCAGCAATTTCATCGTAACTCTTCTCATCGAAATAGCGCAACTCGACCAATTCACGGTACTTGGGCTTCATCTTGCTAACAACGTCCCGCAGCAATGCAATGCGCTCTTTCTTTTCGAGGGTTTGAATGGGGTCTAGTTTACCATCAGCGATGTGAATCTCCATAGCTTCTCCGTCCTCGTTGCGGAAACCTTGATCCAGTGAAAGCGCATTGATCCGCTTTTTACGGATAAAGTCAATCGTGTGATTCGAACCGATTTTAAACAACCAGGTCGAGAAAGCAAATGCTGGCGTGTATTGGTGCAACCGATTGAAGGCCTTAGTGAACGTTTCCATGGTCAAGTCCTCTGCGTCGTCGGAACTGAAGACCATTTTGTTGATCATGTGAAAAATCGAATCGCGGTAGCGCTCCATCAACTCGCCGAATGCTCGCTGATCATTCTCTTTCGTCACGCGCAACACCAACGCATAATCGTAACGGGCTTTGTCGGAGAGGTTGGGATTGACGTCCATGGTGTTATTCGAGCTTGGTTCTGCGTTTACCACCCCAGCTACCATTGGCGTTTGTCTTGCCGCCTCCAAATCAACGTAAGAGCGACCCATGCGCTCCATGCCGACCAGAGGGGAAGCAATCCGCCCCAGTTTCGCCATGAATCTGGGGCTTGATAGGCTTTGGTGATGAAGCGAAAGTTAAGGAGCTCACCCAACCACATGCACCCCAGTAACCCCCCTGTAATCCATAGCGAATTGTGAACAACCAATGCCCAGGTTGCAGCAAAAACGGACACGCTACGCAACACCTTCGGCACAGCCAATCGCCATTGATCCGAGGCCTTATAAAGCGGAGCTGTGGTCCAATGTCGACGTTTCTGTGCCAACCAGCCGGGCCAACTTCCTGGCATGGTCGCGTCCATGTGCGCAGCACGATGAGCAGCGATTGCGATGGAACAGTCAGGCAACTCTGCCAGCAATTGAATCAAGAGGTCATCGTCCCCAGATGCTGGCCCCTTTTCTTTTGAAAACCCTGGGAATCTCGCTTGACGAATGGCCATGTTGCGGCCCACCCCCATGTAAGGTTTGCCACGCTCTGCCCAGCCCACATAGGACCGAGCGATGTACATGGCATCCAAAGCCTGCAGGCGGGAAAGCCAGGTCGCCGGAGCCTCGTTACGCGGCAAACTGACCCCCAAAACGCCTGCGGCGTGGGCTGGAATGTTTGCCGTCATTTCCGAAGCCCACGCCTGACCCGCCGGCAGACAATCCACATCGGTAAGCAATAGCCAATGCCCAGAAGCTTGCTCGACTCCGTAACTTAACGCCTCCCGCTTCCCAGGGGGTGTGCCGTCCAAGCGGTGGTGTGAAAACACGAAAGGCACTTCTTCCCGAACTGCCTGCTCCAATAGAGAGGGCAACTCATCGGTAGAGCCGTCGTCAATGGCGATGACCTCAGTGCCCTCTGGCCAATTTTGACGCTTCATGGCAGCCCACCACGCTGGCCAATGCTGGGCGTCGTCCCTGATGCAGACGATGACGCTGACCGTACCCCGCTTCCCTTCCGGGTCATTCGAATGCAAAGCCCTTCGGCACGCCCAGGTTAATGCCGCTGAATGCACGATGTAGCCCACAGAGCAGGCTGCTAAGAGCGCAAGCCATTCATTCATAGCGGTAGATCAGGGTCGTATCGTTGAAGAGCAATGTGGTGATGCCGTGCGGGCTCATCCGAAAAGGATGCAAACTAAAGGATAGCCTCTGCGTCACGTGTGCTCGGCACGCATCGCCATTGGCCTCGTGTAAGAGGATGATCTGTTGCTTAGGTGGCAACGAACGCACCTGAGGCCCCGCTGCTTTCAGTTCAAATCCATGCTCAGCGCACCCGCCGCTGTAGGACACTTGAACAACGAGCGAATCACCTTTAATAGCCGCATATAGTGCCTCAAAAGGAGCGGAAAGAGGTCGCTGACTCGACCAATCCAAAGCCTCCTTAGGAAGGCCACGCTGGTCTTGACACGCCACCAGTGCAAAGAGACACGCTGCTAAGAGCAGGTACATGCATGTCAATGCGCGCCGAAATTCCACGGCGCTGAACTTATTGGATTTCGATGAAATACGGAAGACGCGCCTGAACGCGATCATCAGATGCGAGCATGCGGCGCACCGCTACAATCTGCTCCAGCTGATGACGAGACAAGCCCGCTTGAACCAGCGCATCCGCAAGTAATTCAGCCCCTACCAATTCCTCGACGAAAAGTTGGAGTGGGTCTTTGGCTTCTGGTAAAAAGACCACGTCGTCTTCAATTAATGAGTCCAATCCAGCCATTGCAGCCGCAGCGTCCATGGCATCTTGAAGGTTCCCCAATTCGTCAACCAGCCCAACTTCAAGGGCGTCCTGTCCGGTCCATACCCGACCTCGGGCAATGGCATCCACCTCCTCGTAGGTCATACCGCGGCCTTCAGCAACGATGGTTACGAAGTCCTCGTAAATGTCTGTTATGCTTTCGTTGATGGCCTCGAGTTGAACGGCGTCTAGCTCTGCTTCAAGCCCAATGCCCGCGTGCGAATGGGTTCGCACATCATCGTAGGCCAATCCCATTTTGTCTTCCAGCAACTCCTGAGCGTACGGCAACATCCCAAACACCCCGATAGAGCCTGTTATGGTATTGGGCGACGCGAAGATTTTCTCGGCTCCAGCGCTGATGTAATACCCCCCTGAGGCGGCGTAGTCGCCCATGCTCACCACAAAGGTCTTTCCCGCCTCTTTGAGTAATTCGGTTTCACGCCAGATGATGTCACTGGCCAGTGCCGAACCGCCGGGGCTGCTTACCCGAAGGACGACTGCTTCGACGTCCGGAGCCAGCCGCGCATCGCGAATGGCTTCGGCAAGGGTCACCGAACCGATCGTTTGATTGTCTCCGTCGCCCATCTCAATGCCACCCGTGGCATAAATCACAGCCAAGGATCCTCCCAAGGGCTCTGCCTCTTCAGACTCCCCGTACGATTTGTCGTTCATGGAATCGAACATGGTAAAATCAAACTCCGCTACAAATCCGCCCATCGGGTCAGGATTCATGTATTCCCCTAATCCGACGTAAACTGGCTCCTCACCGCCGAGCAATTCCTTGATGCGTTCCTTCGCCTCGTCTTCGTACAGCAAACCATCAAAAAACTCCCACTCTAACGCATCTTCTGCTGTGCGCAAGGCTAAGCTTTCTGCTACTTCATCCAGCTGCTCTTCGGAAATGCCACGCCCCTCAGCAATGCCTCCCCGCACTTCCGACCAAATATCTTCGAGCATGGCTGTCAGCTGCTCCCGATTGGATTCACTCATACTCTTGCGTGTGAACGGCTCCACAGCACTTTTGTATTCGTTGTCCGGACCCCGGAGAACCGTCATGCCTACACCTAGTTTCTCAAGCATACCTTTATAGTAGGTGGTCTGCAGGCGCATGCCACTGAAATCCGCTCCGCCACTGGGGTGCAGGTACAATTCGTCGGCCGTCGAAGCAAGGTACATGGCACCCATAGACATGCTCTCGGCCCATCCCAACACCCATTTGCCCGAGGATTTAAAGCCCTCAAGGGCATCGCGCAAATCAGCCATGGTCGAAGGGGCTGCGGCGACCGACTCAAAATTCAAGAATACGCCCTCTACATCCTCGTCTTCAGCTGCCGACTCCAACGCTGAGGTGAAGTCCCGCAGGCCCATTGTTGATTTCGACTCAAAACCCGTCACATCGAAATTTGCATCGTTGGCCGAACGTTCCGCGATAGGCTGGCTGAAATCAATTTTGAGGACTGTATTTTCTTTGCTATTGCCCTCCTGCTCCGACTCATCACCACCAGCTGCGGCTGAGACCACTCCACCTACCAAGGCGCCAATGAAAACAAAAATCAGAATGCTTCCAGCGATGAGGAAGGCCAAAGATGCACCTACGAAGGAGGATGCGACGTTTTTTAAGAAAGACATGAATTCAGGATTTGAACTTCAAAAGTACACCTTGTCCAATGGCTTACCTCGTAATTTTTACCCAATTTTGCTGGATGAATCGAAGGCATTTTATTGGGCTCGGAGGCAACATGGGCGATCGCCATGCGCTGCTCGATGCGGCACTCGACGAAATTCTGCTGGCGTTTCCATATGAGCAGGTGCGTTCCAGCCGTTATGAAACGCCGGCGTGGGGTATGGAGCTGGGCACACCTGCCTTTCTGAACCAAGTGGTTACAATTGCGCTGCCTGAGACCCTGGAGCCGTTGCATGTGTTGGGAACCTTGTTGGCCATCGAACAAAAGCTGGGCCGGAACCGAGACTCGAATACCGATGGCTACCGATCGCGTTCCATTGACCTGGACCTGCTGGTTGTGGAGGGTGAACATATGGAAACAGAAGCCTTGACCCTGCCCCATCCCCGGATGCACCTGCGTCGGTTTGTGCTGGCGCCGCTGGCTGAGTTAGCGCCCGAACTGCAATTGGCCGAAGATGGCCCCACGGTAGCGGAATTGTTGCGAACTTGTGCAGACCAATCTACCGTACAACGCCTCGAAACTGCCCCGTGAAATCCCCTTACGCATACATCGCCATCGAAGGCAACATTGGCGCCGGAAAAACCACCTTTGCGGCGTGGTTGGCAGAGCACCTCGGTGGAGATTTGCTTCTCGAACAGTTTCAAGAAAATCCGTTCCTCGAGAAGTTCTATGCCGATCCCGAGCGATTTGCATTGAGCGTGGAATTGGCTTTCGTTAGTCACCGGTACCGCCAACTGCGCGAGAGGTTGGGTGCACGCAATTTGTTTCGCCAGTTGTTAATCGCGGACTACAGCTTCGTCAAGTCCCAGATTTTTGCCAAGGCGAATCTGCCCGCAGAGGAATTCCGTCTTTTTCAGACGATGTTCAAGCTGATGGACGCGCAAATTGCCAAGCCGGAAGTGGTCGCCATCCTCGATCCCAACTCGGAGAAGATTCGGGAGCAAATCAAAAAACGCGGACGCTCCTACGAGCAAGACATGCCCCAGGCCTACCTCGACAAAATCGCCTACCACTACCAACGGCATTACCGGTACGCGCGCGGGTCCCGCATCCTTTGGATCGACACATCCGATATCGACTTCGTCAAGCGCAAAGGCGACGCGGAACGTTTGGCTGAACTCGTCCTGACGCCCCGCAAACCTGGGGTCTACGAATTGAAAGCGTAAGGCCGCGGGTTTCCTATCTTCGGCGCATGCGCAGACTCGATTTTCTTCGGGTGGGTGGTTTACTTGGGCTCGGAGGAGTACTGAGTTCGTTCACTCGCCCCACTAAACCCGCTTCCTTGGACGAAGCCCTCGCTACCAAAATTAAAACCGCCGGACTGACAGGCAATGCCTTCGACCTTTCCGTTGCACCCATCTCACGGGTGCGCGTGGCAATATTTGGGTTAGGCAACCGGGGGCAAAGCCTGATCGACATGCTCAATTGGCTAGTTCAAGAAGGCCACGCCGAAATCACGGCCATCAGCGACATTAACCCGGCCAAAATCACCCGGGCACAGCAGCAGATTGCACAGTTTCAATCGTCCACCCCTCGGGTATTTACCGGCACAGACGACGCTTGGATGGAAGCCATGTCGGACGATGTGGCGGATATGGCCCTGATCTGCACCCCTTGGGAACTGCATGCGCCGATGGCAGTAGCAGCTATGCGCGGCGGAATGCATGCTGCGTCGGAAGTGCCCATCGCCTACACCCCGGAAACCTGTGTAGAATTGGTCCAGGTGGCCGAAGAAACGCAGCGGCATTGCATCATGCTCGAAAACTGCTGCTACAACCGCGAAGAACTTTGGCTACTGAATATGATCCAAGATGGTGTTTTTGGCACGGTCACCCACGCCGAATGCGCCTACCTCCACGACCTGCGCGCCCTTATGCTCGACCCCACGTACTACGAAGACCAGTGGCGTCTCAAGCACCACTTAGCGCGCAACGGCAACCTCTACACGACCCACGGACTTGGGCCGGTGTGCATGTATTTCGATATCCTGCGCGGCGACACCTTGACGCACTTGACCTCCATGAGTTCTAAGGAGGCGGCGTTGTCCGAAGCCCTTCGCAATGCGGAAGACAAGGCGCTGCGCAAAATGGCGAAGGACGTCGTGTGTGGAGACGTCAACACGACGTTGATTGGAACCGCCAAAGGCCGATCCATCATGCTCCAGTTTGACGTGCACAGCGGCCGTCCGTACAACCGCCTCGATAAGGTCGTGGGCTCCAAGGCCGCGCACTATGGCTACCCCTCTCGGCTGTACATCGACCATGGAGCCGACTGGGGTGGACACCGCTGGTTGGAAGACGCGGAGAAGGCCGAGTACCAGGATCGCTACGAACACCCGCTTTGGGATAAGCTCCAAAAATTAGCAGCCGAACACCCGCAAGGGCATGGTGGCATGGATTTCGTGATGATGTACCGATTGATTCGGTGCTTGAACCTCGGGCAACCGCTCGACCTGAACGTATACGATGGAGCGATGTGGTCCATGGTAGGCGCCCTATCGGAAGCCTCGGTGGCCGCCGGCTCCAAGCGCATGGACATTCCCGACATGACCGCCGGACGGTGGAAGCAATCGGTGTCCCACCCGGTTAACCGTTCATTGGACGCTTAAGGCCTCAAGCCAACAGCTCGGCCATCTTATCGCCGATGTCGGCCGGGCTGTCGACAACGTGAACGCCGCATTCGCGGAGCACGCGCTTCTTTGCCTCGGCACTTTCCTCCTCCCCACTGACAATGGCGCCCGCATGGCCCATGGTCCGACCTTTCGGTGCCGTGACGCCGGCGATGAATCCGACTACGGGTTTTGTGCCGTTCGCCTGAATCCAACGTGCGGCTTTGATCTCAAGATCGCCCCCAATCTCGCCAATCATGATGATGCCATCGGTTTCATCATCCGCCATGAGCATTTGGACCGCCTCAAGCGTGGTGGTACCTATGATGGGGTCACCGCCGATGCCGATGGCCGTGGATTGGCCCATACCTGCTTTGGTGACTTGGTCCACCGCTTCGTAGGTCAGCGTGCCGGATTTGGAGACGATACCAATGCGCCCGGGGTTAAAGATGAAGCCCGGCATGATGCCCACCTTGGCTTCACCTGCAGTGATGATGCCAGGGCAGTTGGGACCGATGAGGGTGCAATCGCGTTGATCGATGTAAGCCTTTACCTTGGTCATATCCGCGACGGGAATGCCCTCAGTAATGGCAACGATGACCTTAATGCCTGAATCGGCCGCTTCCATAATGGCATCGCCCGCGAACGCCGGCGGCACGAAGATGATGCTGGTGTCGGCGCCGGTGGCTTTCACCGCTTCACTAACAGTGTTGAACACCGGCTTCCCAATGTGCTCTTGGCCACCTTTGCCTGGAGTAACCCCGCCAACCACTTGCGTACCGTATTCGATCATTTGACCGGCGTGGAACGTTCCTTCTCCGCCCGTAAATCCTTGGACGATGATTTTTGAATGCTTGTTGACGAGTACGCTCATGGGAATCGGTTGTTGTTCGCGCCGCGAATTTAGTCGAATTTCGCGCCATGAACCGAGGAATTGTTGGAGCAATTGATGGAAAAACCATCTGCGCGATTTCGACGCCGGCAGGAATGGGCGGTATCGCAGTCATTCGCGTCTCCGGACCCGAAGCCATCCACATCACCAACAGGCTGTTCTCACGCGATTTGGAGAGTCTCGATAGCCACAAGGCTGCGTTCGGCAAAATCGTCCGCAATCAGGAGGTGCTTGACGAATGCTTGGCCACAGTATTTCGGGCACCCGGCACCTTCACCGGTGAGAACACCGTGGAAATTGCCGTGCACGGCTCCACGTTTATCCAAACCGAACTGGTCCGCTGGCTCATCGATGGAGGTTGCCGGCACGCCGGACCGGGTGAATTCACAGCACGAGCCTTCCTCAACGGTAGGCTCGACCTCACCCAAGCCGAGGCCGTAGGCGACCTCATCGCTGCCGATCATTCCGGAGCCCATCGCCTCGCGATGAACCAACTGCGCGGGGATTTTGCGCTTGCCATTGGTGAGTTGCGGGAAGGGCTCATTGGCTTCGCGGGGTTGTTGGAACTGGAACTGGATTTCGCGGAGGAAGACGTAGAATTTGCGGACCGCAACCAGTTTGATGACTTGCTCAGTGATTTGCTCCGCAAGGTGGGTACGTTGGCCGATTCGTTCCGCACCGGAAACGCCATTCGCGAGGGCATCCCCGTTGCCATCATCGGCGCTCCAAACCGCGGCAAATCTACCCTACTCAACGCACTGCTTGGCGATGAGCGCGCCATTGTCAGTGCTACAGCTGGAACCACCCGGGACACGATCGAAGACACCTGCATCATCGGCGGCAAGAAGTTCCGCTTCATCGACACGGCGGGGATTCGCGAAACTACAGACGAAATCGAAAGCGAAGGCATCCGCCGGGCCCTAGAAAAAGCCCAAGGTGCTTCCATCGTGCTGTACTTGTTTGACGCTTCGGTTGATGGTGCGGAGGCCGTTGACCAAGCGCTCGAGGCGGCCGCCATTGGGCCCGAGGCGCAGACCGCTGTGGTATGGAACAAGACAGACATTGCAGCGGCGCCAGAGGGACGACGCGAACTCGAATTTCACGTCTCTGCGGCTCAAGGATTGGGCGTCGAAGAGCTGAAGAACTGGCTGGCCGAATGGGGCAGTGAAAGCCAAGCATCGGATGCACTCATGGTGACTAACTTCCGCCATTATGAAGCGTTGGTTGAGGCGCGTACGGCGCTCGAAGCGACGCGCGCAGGATTGCAAGACGGTGTTCCTGGAGACCTTGTTGCCAGTGACGTGCGCCAGGCATTGCATCACCTCGGCAGCATCACCGGCGAAATTGACCCAGAAGACATCCTGGATCACATTTTCAGCAACTTCTGCATCGGAAAGTAACCGATGCAGACCAAGCAAGGGTTAAACGAATAAAAACCCTGTATAAGCCAGCTCTTGCTGAAACCTCTGCATTGTAACAAGATCGTCAGTTTGCGTTGATATGCATTTGTTAGATACACTTTAGCACCTCAATTGTACCTCGTCACTTATGACGATTTCCTTTGAACCCCGAAATGGCCGGCGAGTAAAATGTTTCTTTTCACCGTGCACAGTTTTAGCGACTTTGACCAGAGCCGATAGTCAAAGCCAAGCAATGAGCGTGGCTTTTTCAATTGAATTGGAAAACACCAATCGTCTGTTTTACTCAGATGTCACTATTTCAATAAACAATTTCGTTGTCATCATCCCCATCCAATTCAATCTCGATGCCATCCCCTCCTGAAGTGTCAGAGCTTTCTCCATTAATTGCATCGACAATGGCCTGCAGATCGAATTCCATGTGAAGATTACCGTCGATTACCGTACCCTTTAAAAAGTCCATAATGGTCACCTGCTCCGAATTGTCCAACCCCGCATTGAGATGACTGATGGCTTTGCTTAGTAACTCTGTATTGTGAATCTGAGAGCCAGATTCCTCTAGAATTAGGAAGTCATTCACAGTCACAGGTGGTGCATCGCTGTCTCCAGAGTCGTCAGAACCACAGTTTCCCCAATCCGGGTAATTCTCTGCGGCTAGGCTACTATTCAAGGCAAAACTTGTGGGTTCTTCTTCAATATTCTCTACGCACCAATTGCTCAAATCATGATTGAAATCATTTGTGTCTTCAAACATTCCGTCCATATCCGTCACTGCACCAACATCCCAAGTTGCGATGTTACCATTGAAGTCTAAAGCCGTATTGAACATACCATACATATCCGTCACACTGCTCACATCCCAATCGGCTAGGTCGCCTTCGAAGGCCTTAGCCTTAAAGAACATGTTTTTCATATCTGTCACAGAACCAACCTCCCAAGTCGAAACATCTCCATTGAATTGAAGCGCGCCATAGAATAGATAGTCCATATCTATCACAGCGCCAACATTCCAAGTGGATAGGTTGCAATTGAAGACAACAGCGTCGCCGAACATTCCCCCCATGTTCGTCACAGCAGCAACATTCCAATCAGAGATATCGCCATTAAAGCTAGAAGCCGTGCGGAACATAGTTCCCATATTCGTTACCGCACCAACGTACCAATTCGAGAGGTCACCATTAAAGGAAGTAGCATCCTTGAACATGGAATGCATATCCGTCACCGCATCAACCTCCCAAGTCGAGAGGTCACCAGCGAAGTCAGTCGCCTTGAAGAACATTTGTGCCATATTCGTCACCGCACTAACATTCCAAGAATCTATGTTCTCATTGAAGCTAGATGCCTCATAAAAGAGTGCATTCATATCCGTCACAGCACCAACCTCCCAATCCTCAATGTTACCGTACTCTGCCAGGGCAGCTGCTTCATCGTCAATCCAAAGATCAACAGCTTCATGGATGTTGTCGTTTGTGATGGGCGTTGACGGACACGCACCCCAATCCGGATAATTCTCTGTGGCTAGGCCACTATTCAAGGCAAAACTTGTCGGTTCTTCTTGAAAGCTTGGTACGCACCAATTGCTCAAATCTTGATTGAAGTTTGTTGCATTTAGAAACAACTTTTCCATACTGGTTACCTCACCAACATCCCAATCCGAAAGGTCACTATTGAACAAAGTCACAAAGCCGAACATACTTGTCATATTCGTCACCGCACCAACCTCCCAAGTCGAAAGGTCGCCATTGAAGCTTGTTGCATTTAGAAACATCCTTTCCATACTGGTTGCCTCACCAACATCCCATGATGCGATGTCACCATTAAAGTTATCGGCATTCATGAACATGCGCGCCATGTTTGTTACGTTGGACACATCCCAAGTGCTAACGCCACCGTCGTCGCCCGTTCCCTCAAAAGCGATCGCTCCATTGAAGATGTAGCTCAAATTATTTACTTGACCCAATTTGGAACCCCAGTCCCCTAAATCTTGGTTGAATGCAATGGCATTCTTGAACACTCCATTCATATTCAGCATGGCACTCACATCCCAAGTTGATATATCTTGGTCAAAGGCAGAGGCTCCCTCAAACATGCCTTGCATGTTGGTCACTCCGCTAACATCCCATGAGGATAAAGGTTGATTAAAATCCTCAGCATTTTTGAAGAGGTATGCAATTTTATTAATCTTCGTTGGATCCAGATGATCCCCCCAAGCGTCCAAAGGTTTATTAAAATCTGAGGCACCCTGGAATATGCGCTGCATATTTGTAACGGACGATACATCCCATCCACTGATGTCTTGGTTGAATGCAGTTGCATCGGTAAACATGCAAAACATGTTTTTCACATTCTCAACATTCCAACTGCCTATATCATCATTAAAATTCGTTTCCTTAAAAAGATTTTCCATGTCAGTGACTGCACTAACATCCCAATCCGAAATAGGACCATATATAGTGGTCGCATTGGACGGATCAGCTATCCAAGCATCAACAGCAGTTTGGATATTGGCGTCGGTGATCGGTTCGGTGGCAAAGCAGATATTTGGTACCAGCAAAATCAATGCAAACAGAAGGCAGGAGAATAGTTTTTGACTAGGCATGGCACAAGATTTAGCTTAATATAGTGATTTTTTCCCTGCGAATCAAGCGTAATCATAGCTTAATCTGTAAATAAATACTACGTAAAGCTATTATGTATCGTCAAATAGCATGTGCTTTTGAATTCCGAGGAGATCATCTTTTGCCTTCATTTATCCGGTCAAGGCATTTTGAATGGAATAAATGATGGCCATCGAACGATTCAATCGCCGCTGATTCCAAATTGCACCTCGTCTTTCGTTGCACCCTCATTTCTTCTCGAGCAGAAATAGACACGGTGACGACAAACCTTATCCGTTTTTCACTTCACTCGAAATGTCATTGGTAGCAGGAGTTAGACACTGGCTCGATTCGTGAGTTGCAGCCGTAACCCGAGAGGGGTCTCGTCCGATTGAAGTATCTCCATACCGAAGTCAGCTGCCAATTCAGTTATTTGATTTGACGACACTGCATTCGGTGGCAAATTGCTGATAAAGACCTCTTTTTAAATTACGAGGTATGGCTTTGCTCCACGCGATAACTCCACGCACCAATTATGCGTTGCGATATCACATCTCAAAACTCAATTGAACACTTACTTAGCTTATCTACGTTTATTTACCGTAGTTTGGAGAAATTCTAAGGCTCACTTTCTTCGGCCCATGTCACGCTGACAGAACAAACACCTCAATCATGGAGAACATTTCATTCCTAGCCCAATTAATCATTGCAGTATCAATCATAATCGTTTGGGTGTTTCGGTACGACAACATTGTTACAGAATTTCAGCAATACGGCCTTTCAGATATGACGAGAAACATCGTTGGTGCTTCTAAAATTACGCTCGCCACCATCCTAGTCTTAGGTGTTTGGTATCAAGTCCCAGTAGTCATGGCCTCATTGGGTATGGCATTCTTGATGATTTGCGCTCAAGCATTTCACGTTAAGGTGAAAAACCCCATTATAAAGTTTGTGCCTTCAGCCTGTCTTTTACTGTTGTCTTTGTTCGTCGCAGCTTTCAATGCAGGGATGATCTGAGCAATGGATGTAAATTATTTCATCCTTCTTTTCTCCGCAGTATCCTTCGTCTTTTATGGAATTAATTCACTTGCTTCAAAGAAGATGGCTACA
Organism: Crocinitomicaceae bacterium; assembly: GCA_002690915.1. GTDB lineage: Bacteria > Bacteroidota > Bacteroidia > Flavobacteriales_D > Sanyastnellaceae > UA16. The sequence continues at coordinate 10,922 of NZGF01000030.1, read as the reverse complement.
GAATATGAGCGCTGGGGTTTCAAAAACCAGCGAATTATTTTGGGGTTTTGTCAATTACTTGGAGGACTTGGTTTACTTGTGGGTTTGATGGCCCCCATTTTGCTTTCAATAACCTCTTTTTTATTGACCTGTATGATGCTCACAGCTGTTTTTGTGCGCATTCAGATAAAAGAACCCTTTGTCAAGATGCTGCCAGCAATGCTCTATGTAGTCCTCAATAGCGTCATCTTTTACAACAGCGTATTCTAACCAGAGTCGACCGCTGGCCTTTGGCGAATGGATCAATTGTTTGGCACAAAACAGTCGAAAGCAGTCGAACCAACTACCTTTTGAAATCCGAAGAGAATTTCGACAATTTCCAGCCTCCATCAGCCTCAAGCCAACCCCTTACCAACGCCACAAGAAAGTCATGGATGTGCCTCATTCAAATCACAGAAACACCAGTGACTGGCGATCATTAAGAAGCACTTTTCGTGCCGGGGGGAGGCATACGCTTAAGCCTTTGTCACCTTGATGGCTGCGAGTCCTCGCGGACCTTGCTCCACTTCAAAAGTAACACGGTTGTTTTCATTTAACTCGTCGCCATTGACGTTGTTAATGTGGACGAAGATGCTTTCACCGGAAGTGAGGTCGCGGATGAAACCGAATCCTTTGTCGTGATTGAAGAAGGATACAATGCCCTCGCGGATTTCGTCGCCTTCAATTTTTTCCTTCTTGGGGATGCCCAACTCAATGTCCTCGGCATTGATTTCCTCACGCTCTTCCGGATCGGGGGGGGTGTCCGTAACGTTACCATACTGGTCCACGTACGCAATCATGCTGCCGTCCTCGAGGCTGTTCTTGTTCTCTTGACGTGCCAACTTTTTGGCTTCCTTTTCTTTGCGCTTCTTCTCGCGCTTTAATTCTCGTTCTCGCTTACCGAATGATTGCTGTGACCTTCCCAGGATTTCTAAGTTTTCGTGAATAACCACCGCAAGGTACTGAATCAATGGGAAACGCACAGGGCGGTGAAACTCGACCTTTTACGATGCAATTGTGAGGAGAACAAAAGAGCTGAGCGTGAATTGGCGTGGCTTCCGCCCTACCTTCGCGCCTCACAAGCAGGTCGTTGTACGTTAATTTCTTGTCATACCCTGCTCCGCTATCCCCCATCTTTTGGAACAATTTCAACGCCTCGGACTTTCCCAGAACGTCCTCCACGCCATCGAACAGCTCGGATACGAGACGCCTACCGAGATTCAAGCGCAAGCCATACCACATCTGTTGGGCGGTGAACGCGACTTCATTGGATTGGCACAGACCGGCACCGGCAAAACCGCGGCATTCGGTCTGCCTCTGCTTGAGCGACTCGACCCTTCAAAGCGTCATGTGCAGGCGCTTGTATTGGCTCCTACCCGGGAATTAGGCCAGCAAATCGCTCAGCAGATTGAACTATTTGCCAAATACGACGAAGGCATCCAAACCACAGCGGTCTACGGCGGCGCCAACATCGCCACCCAAATCAGTCAACTCCGCAAGCCTTGTCAAGTTGTGATTGCAACACCCGGTCGTTTAATCGACTTAGCCAAGCGCAAGGCCATCGCCTTAGATCAAATCGAGTGTGTGGTACTAGACGAAGCCGACGAAATGCTCAACATGGGGTTCAAAGAAGAACTGGACACCATTCTGGCCATGACGCCTGATTCAAAACGCACGTGGTTGTTCTCCGCAACCATGCCCAAGGAAATTCGGCGCTTGGTCAAACACTATATGACGGACCCCTTTGAAGTGCGCATCGATCCGAAAACGGCTGTTAACGATCAAATCGAGCACCGTTACGCACTCGTTCGGAACGCAGACAAAGCCGAGGCATTAACCCGTTTTATGGACTTGAATCAGGAGCTGTTCGCCGTGGTGTTTTGCCGAACCAAACGCGAAACTCAAGAATTAGCTGAGGGGTTGATGAAAAAAGGCTACCGCGCGGACGCTCTACACGGTGACCTGTCCCAACCGCAACGAGACCGGGTAATGAAGCGGTTCAAATTGAAACATCTGCAGGTCCTCATTGCTACGGATGTGGCTGCACGGGGCATCGATGTGCAGGACGTGACCCACGTCTTCCACTTTAATCTTCCCAACGACAACGCCTATTACACTCACCGTTCCGGGCGAACTGCACGGGCGGGCAAAAAGGGAGTCTCCATTGCGTTCATTAGCCGCCGAGAAAAGGCCATTGTAAGTCGCATGGCCAATGCCCTGAGCATTGACTTCACTCCTATTTCCATTCCGGATTCAAAAGCCATTGCTTCTGCCCGGCTGGACCACTGGGCTCAGGTGGTAATCGAGCGAGAGGAGAACGAAGGACTCCCGATGGATTTGTGGTTTGCGATGCAAGAGCGGTTCGAGGGGGTATCAAAAGATGCTTTGCTCAACCGGCTCGTGAGCTTGGAGTTATCGAAATTGCACGTAACGCGAGGAAAAGACCTGAATTGGACTGAGGACGATTCCGGACGAAACTCCAATTACAAGACAGGACGCTCAGCAGGACGCTCAGGAGGACGCTCAGGAGGCCGGGCTCCTGGACGACCTTATGGACGACCAACAGAAAAACGCCAGCGTCAGACCCGTTCGGAAAACGACAAACAAAAAAGGCCAAGTAAGAAAAAATTCAATCAGCGCACCCCCTTCACTCCACAAGACGATGGAGACTTGCGCTACAGCCGCCGCTCACGGTCTGACGACCGCTCCTCCGCCCAGGGCAAAGTGCGAGAGGAGACTCCATTTGCTAAGTTCAAGAAGAAGAAAAAAGGCGACAAGTGAAGCCCAAATAAGGGCATTATTGTTCGAAATAAACCCGACCTCCGGCATGAAATAGAGACGACTTTGTGCGCACTGGCTTGCCGGACATGCTCATGGAGCCCATCGTGTTCGTTGATATTTCCGCGGTACTGCCATCTGGTAAATGCAGAACGTAACGTGCTCCATAAGGCATGGTGGTTCCGTGTAAATCCACACCTTGGTTCATAAAGAGCACCTGTTCTTTCATCGGTACGGCTTCGTGAATTGCCGTAGGACTGGCTTCAACGCCATCGCCAACGAGGCAGCCTTCCACGAAAAGGTGCCGAATGGAAACCTTGCGCTGTTTTGGATCCGTGAGGTCATTAATTCCTGGGTTGAGAATGATGAAGTCCGCAGCAAATGGCAATGTCAACGTTTCAGACTCGCGACCGGTCCAATCCAACTCCACAATGTTCGGACTTGCCATTTCGGGCCCGTAGCCGTTATCCGATGAGCCCCATTGTGAACCGAAATAACCAAGCAGAGGCAGCAAATCCGGCATTGACAACAGGCGATCTTCATTGAAATCTGGCTGCCACGTTGAACCACTCTGTCCTTGCGCATGAGCCGCGCCAACCAGCCCAAGGGCCAAAACCACTAAAATCGATAGTGAAAAACGTTTCATCTTGTCATTAATGTGTTTGAGCTAAGCTAAAAACAACGATGACCTCAACCCATCTTGATTAACAAAAAAATCCACAATTCTTCGTTTGTGGCTCATCCCTGAGCGCCTCCTTGAATATTTAAACTCAGTGGCACCCTTCAAGCAACGACACAAATATCAATCCCGAACGTCTAACACCCAGGCCTTCCAGCCAGGTACTTCGAGCTCACCATCTTGACCAACGATTGCACCAGTAAGTGCGTCCACGAATACACGTCGACCTTTCAGTACCTCGTCAAACCGACTCAAATCCAGCGTTTCGGACGCTTCGCCTTGGTTGAGGATAACCATGATCGTCTGTTCGGTTGACTCCCGGAAGTAAACATAACTGCCCGCATCCGGAACATAATGTTTTAGTGTTCCCTCGTGGACCGCACTGGCATTCCGACGCCAATTCAGCAATGCACGGAATTCCGACTGAAAGGCTTTGGCTTCCTCCGCCAGCCCAACCGCGATAAAGCCATTGACCTCATCTCCGTTAACCTCCCACCCTCCAGGAAAATCACTGCGGATGTTGCCATGGCTGTCATCGCCAGTGTTGGACATCAAAATCTCCGTACCATAATAGAATTGAGGAATTCCACGCGTCGTTGCAAAGAAAAACGCTGCTAACCGCGTCTTGCGGACGTCGTCACCGAGTTGGGTATGGACCCGGCTCATGTCGTGGTTATCGGGGAAGATGACATGGTCCTCCGGATGAGCGTACAAGAAATCATTCCCCAACATCTCATACAATCGCACCCAGTCCGAATGCCATGTCTCCTCCTCTGTCATGCACTGCATAAACGCGTGATGCAGTGGGAAGTCGAGTAGGCCTGGTAGACAGGACGTGTAGCCATCCGGATTCTTTTTGTCACGTTGCCAATACGCCAGCACAGCAGGATTCAAGCTCCACTCCTCCCCGCAGATGTTAAAGTCTGGATACGCGTTCATGACTGCACAGCTCCAATCGCTCATAAACGACGCGTCTGAATACGGATAGGTATCCATCCGGATACCGCTCAACCCGAGGTACTCAATCCACCAAAGCGTGTTTTGTATCAAATAGTCCGATAGTAGGGGCTGGCGTTGGTTCAAATCCGGCATTTCTTCCACAAACCAACCGTCGGAGAATTCCACTAGGTCAACCTGGGCCGCATAGGGATCCCGCAGGGTTGTGCGGCGATGTGTTGTCTGTGTATAGATGCCACCGTTATTAATCCAATCAGCCGTTGGCAGTTCCTGCATCCACCAATGCTCCGAACCACAGTGGTTCGTGATCATATCCATGATGACCTTCATGCCACGGTCGCGTGCAGCATCTACGAGTGCCTTGTATTCTTCATTGCTACCAAACCGGCGATCGACCCGATAATAATCTGTGGTGGCATACCCGTGGTAGGACCACCGGGGCTGATCGTTTTCCAAAATAGGGTTCAACCAAACCGCTGTGAAGCCCATTTCATCCAAGTAGTCGAGGTGCTGACGGATACCTGCGACATCCCCGCCGTGCCGTCCGTGGTCGTCAGCGCGGTTAAGTCCTTCCTTCATCCCAACAATTTCATCGTTCGCCGGATTACCATTGGCAAATCGGTCCGGTGTAATCAGGTAAATGGCATCAGCGGCCGTGTAGCCGTTGATACTTCGTTCCACTCTTGGTTTTAACTCAAACGCCGTCCGGCCTACAGTTTTACCTTTCCGGTTGGTGGCATCCCGCCATTGAATGGCTAGTGTTCCGGGCTGCACGTCCGAGCTAACGGACAAATAAATAAACGCATAATTCGGGCCGTCTCCGTGCTCCACACGAGCCACCTTCACACCAGGGTATTCCACCACCGGCGCCAACTGTGCTACACGGTCGCCGTGCACCATGATTTGAATGGTATCCACTGGCATATCCACCCACCAGAACGGCGGGTCGAGGTGTTGGATAAAGGATTGAGCGGCCAGGTTGGCCGGAGCGGCCAAAGCAAGCGGTAGGAGCGCAAGGAAAGAGGTCAAGCGTTTCAGCATGCCCACAAAGAAAAAGCGGAATTGGCAATTACAGCCAGCGCAAAAGCCGGTCAATCAACTTGGTTTTCCACGGGGTGTAAGGCGGCATGAGCAGGGCTCCGGCCCCATCAAACCGTTGTTCATACACCCCGCGAAAGTGCGTGAATTCCATATATCCGTATTTACCGTGGCCAGATCCAATACCGCTGTTGCCCAATCCACCAAAAGGCAAGTGGTTACTGGAAACGTGGATGACACAGTTGTTGATGGATACTCCGCCCGACTGAATTTGAGACAAGACTGAATCGACGAATCGTTTGCGCTTACTGAACACATACAGCGCCAAGGGCGTTGGACGGTCGTTAACGAAACGAATGGCCTCGTCCAAAGAGGCGTAGGGAATGATGGGCAACACAGGCCCGAAAATCTCGTCCTCCAGGATCTCCGCATTCGGATCGATATTCGTCAAGACGGTTGGCGGTACAAAGCAACTGTCCAGATCCACATCACCTCCCATTACACACTTGGCACCTCGTGCGGTGGCATCGTCCACCAGCTTGGATATTCGCTCCGCATGGTGGGGTGCCACGATGCGCTGGTAGTCCTTGTTCGCGGATGCCTCGCCCGGGTACATATCCACCATTTCCTGCTTGATGGCGGTAACGAAGTCCGCTTCACGGTTGGCAGGCACAAAAACGTAATCGGGGGCCACACAAATTTGACCCGCATTGGAAAGCTTGGCCCAGGCCACCTTCTTGGCCACATCCCGCATGGACTTCATGTCGTCGATAATCACAGGTGATTTGCCGCCTAATTCCAAAGTGACGCTGCACGGGTGCTGCGCAGCCGCCTCCATGACAATTTTTCCGACTGCGGGCGACCCGGTGAAGTAGATGTGATTAAAAGGCAGGTTGAGCATGTGCGTCGCAGTCTCCACCCCACCTTGTACGACAGCCACTTCGTCGGGGTTAAAGGCCACCGACACGATTTCTGCAACAAGCTGTGCCGTCTCCCCGGTGAGCTCAGAGGGCTTAATCATTGCCGTGCATCCTGCTGCCAGCGCTGCGATCAGGGGCCGGAACACCAACTGCATCGGATAATTCCACGGCGAAATAATCAGCGCCACGCCTTTCGCTTCGGGGCACACCCATGAAGCACTGCCTACGTGGGCCAAGCCGCTTGGTAGGCGCTTCGGCCGCATCCACTTGCGTAGACTGCGCTTCACCGCTTTGATTTCGCTTTTGACCACAAAAATCTCGGTCAAATCCACCTCCTCGCTCGGCTTTCGAAAATCGTTCCACATAGCCCTTTTGAGGTCGTCCCTGCGCTTCCAAACCTCATCGTACAGCGCATCCAAACGCGCAATGCGCTGCTTCGCTGTGAGGGCCCGTTGGTGTGGAGCACGCGCCTTGAGCTGAGCAAAGGTTTTTTCAATTACCTCCGCTTCAGGAGCAATAGGCAAAACGGAATGCGTCATGAACAATGGATTTGTAGCAAACTAACTACGGCTGCCCCAAATTCCTCACTGTTCTGCGGAAATTCGTCCCATGCACCGGTTTTGGGATGAACGATATCAGCAAGAAGGGGTCTACGGGAGGAAGCCCAATCCGTTTTGGGTCCGTCAACTCGACAAGCTTTCACCAGAGGAACCCAACAGCCACCTATTATTGCCGTGCGAGGGAGAAGGCAGGAATGCCGTTTGGGCCGCTCGAAAGGGTTGGAAAGTTGACGCTTTTGACGGCAGCGCAGTGGCCACGAAAACGTGCGAGCGCTGGGCTGAAGAAGCCAATGTTCAAGTCAAAGCCCACCACGCAGATGCTTTTGAATTCAAGGGCGAGGTGTCCGGGTACAGTGTGGTAGGGCTTTTCTATGCCCACATGCCTGCCCATCTGCGGTCCCGGTTTCATAGGCGCGTGTCCAAGTGGTTGCGCCCGGGTGGCCGCCTCATTTTGGAAGGGTTTGAACCCCGGCAATTGGGCCTGCATTCGGGCGGTCCAAAGGACGAGGCCATGCTCTTCACACCTGAAATACTCGCGTCTGACTTTGACGGACTCGAAGTCATCTTAAATGAAACGGCCTCTGTTGAATTGGACGAGGGGCCTTATCACCAGGGTCCGGCACACATTATTCAATTCATTGCTCAAAAATCCACTTGATGCGCTATCCGCTTATTCTTCTTTTGCCGATTGCCATTGTTATATCGACCTTGGGCTGGAAGGAATCAACCCCTTCCGAAACCCCAGCGCCTGAAATCTACACGCGCTGGTGCAGCAGCTGTCACGGCCAAAAAGGCCGTGACTTCGTCGATCGCAATTGGAAATTAGGCAGCACGGAGGAGGCTGTTCGCCGCGTCATCAAAGAAGGCCATGAACTTTTGGGTATGCCCGCTTACGGTTCGACCCTCACTGCAAGCGAAATCGATGCCGTCACCGATTTCATCATGGACCAAGCCGCGTCAAAACGAGGGTTCAACCCTACACCTCCTCAGCAGCTCGAAAGTAGCGATCTGGTCATCCGCGTAAACACCCTGGTCGACGGCCTGCAGACACCTTGGGGTATGGATTTCGTCAACGATACCACTTTGCTCATCACCGAACGGGAAGGTCGTCTGTGGAAATTAGTGGCTGGCCAATTGGTAGCCATTGAAGGACTGCCCGAGGACATTCACGTCAGAGGCCAAGGCGGCTTATTGGACGTGATGCATTGGAAGGACGATGCGACTGGGAAAGAATGGGTCTATTTAACCTACAGCAAGGACCGACCGGGCGATGCCAATCAATCCGCGACGGCTTTGGTTCGCGCGCCGTGGTCGTCCGATGTCGAAAGCATCGATGCTTGGGAGGAATTGTTTGTAGCTCGGCCTTACGAGAAAACCCACCACCACTACGGCAGCCGTGTCGAAATTGGCGGGGACGGCAAGCTATACCTGACGTGCGGGGAACGTGGACGTCGAGACGTGCACCCCCAGAACCTCGCCACCTCACCAGGGAAGGTACACCGGTTCAATCCTGACGGCAGCATTCCCGAGGACAATCCATTTGTGAGCCAACCAGATGCCGTGCCGTCGATTTGGTCGTGGGGCCACCGCAACCCTCAAGGCATGTTCCGTCATCCGGAGACCGGCACCATCTGGACGCACGAACACGGACCGAAAGGCGGCGACGAGATTAACATTCTCGGGCCTGGAAATAACTACGGCTGGCCAAGAATCACCTTTGGACGAAATTACATCGGCACCATCATTACGAGAGATACGGCCATGGTCGGGATGGAACAGCCGCTGTACTATTGGCTCCCTTCCATCGGCGCCTGCGGCATGGAGGTCGTTTACGGCGACAGCTGGCCTGACTCCTGGCAGAACAACTTGCTCGTAGGATCGCTCAGTTTTGAATACCTCGAGCGCCTCCATTTGGAAGACAACAAGGTGGTCGCACGCGAGCGATTACTTGAAGATGTAGGCCGTGTACGCGACATCGCACGCAATTCAACCGGGGAGGTATTCGTTGCAGTGGAGGGCGCAGGTACCGTTCTGCATCTTGAACCCATTGAAATCAAATGATTCATTACAAGACAATTGGACTCGCGCTCGTCTCGTTGGGATGGGCAGCACTTAGCTCAGGGCAAACTGACACCCCGAAACTCACAGCAGCAGAAGAGAATACCTTGCGCAGTTCAGCTGCACCCACCAGCGATACGCTGCTCCAGGTCAGCAAAGGCCAATTCAATATTCATTTCAGCCAAGTGCAGTTGAGCAACTGGGCCGCGGGTGGACAAAGTAACCTTTCACTGCTCACCAAGTTTGACCAAAACTGGAATTATGACCGGGGAAGGTTTGGATGGGACAGCGAGCTGCACCTTGCTTTTGGTCTACTCCATCGCCCGGAGGACCGTGTCATCATCAAAACGGATGACCGAATCGAGTGCTCAACCAAGTTAGGATACCGTACCACCGAATCCGGATTCGTCACCTTCATGGCCCATTTCCGATCGCAATTCGCCCCAGGCTATGCATTGGAAAATGGTATACCCGTTCGGGAGATTTTGAATTCCAATTTCCTCGCACCCGGCTACGGTGTCTTTGCAGGTGGAATGGATTACAAAACGCCAAAATCAGATTTGACCTTATTCTTAGCCCCCATCACCATAAAGTCCACCTGGGTCTTAGATGACTCGCTTTCGGCAGCGGGAGCATTTGGTGTCGAACCTGGAGAAAGGAGCCGTTACGAGATGGGAGGATACCTGAAGTTGAACTTTAAAAAGGAGTTATCCGATGAAATTAGCTATGCGATGCGGTTGGATTTGTTCTCGAATTTCCTGAACGACCCCCTCAACATTGACATTTACTCCGATCACGTGCTGCTGCTGAAGGTTAACCCGTGGCTATCTACGTCCATTTCAGCAACGATAATCTACGACGATGATATCACGCTCACCAAAACTCCTGAACTTATTGAAGGAGTGTTGAGACCCAACATTGGGCCCGGGCTGCAGTTAAAGCAAGTCCTTTCTGTTGGACTATCTATTCAAGTTTGAGCACTTACTTTTGCGCCGCATTCACATTAAATCCATGAAAGCATACGTATTCCCGGGCCAAGGAGCCCAGTTTCCCGGAATGGGAAAAGACCTCTACGATCATTCGAACGCATTGAAAGAGCGTTTCGAATTGGCCCATGAAATATTGGGCTTTGACATTGCAGACACCATGTTCAACGGCAGCGCCGAAGACTTGAAGCAAACAGCAGTGACCCAGCCGGCCATTTTCATCCATTCGGTGATCTTGGCTGAGGCCTTGGGAGATGCCTTTCAACCCGACGTTGTGGCCGGCCACAGCTTGGGTGAATTCTCGGCACTTGCTGCAGCTGGTGCCCTGTCTTTTGCCGATGGACTGGAGCTGGTTTCGGAGCGGGCCCAAGCAATGCAAGCCGCTTGTGATGAAACCCCTAGCACCATGGCCGCTGTGCTCGGACTTGAAGACGATGTCGTCGAAGAAGTCTGCGCTTCAACGGAGGGCGTGGTGGTCGCGGCCAATTACAACTGCCCAGGCCAGCTTGTGATTTCAGGTGAATTCACTGCGATTGAAACCGCCTGTGCCAGACTCACTGAGGCCGGTGCACGCAGGGCACTGGTATTGCCTGTGGGCGGCGCGTTTCATTCGCCTTTGATGGAATCCGCCCGTGAGCGATTGGCAGCGGCCATTGCCTCAGCGCCATTCCAATCACCTCGATGCCCCGTAGTTCAGAACGTAAATGCTTCTCCTGAAACCGACCCGGAAGCCATTCGAACAAACCTCATCGCTCAACTGACAGCTCCCGTTCGGTGGACGCAGAGTATGCACAAGATGATTGAATTGGGAGCGACAGAAGCCATCGAAGTTGGCCCCGGAAAAGTATTACAAGGTCTCTTCAAAAAGGTGGACCGAGCCTTCGCCGTTTCCGGAGCGGAACTCTGAATCCGCACCACAATAGAACAT
>NZGF01000029.1 GCA_002690915.1 Crocinitomicaceae bacterium | reverse complement strand
ACTGACCCCTAGTTCCTTAAAAAATATTATTTGAAAATCATGAAGTTGTTAGCTCCCTGTACTACTAAACATCTTTCAGTTAAGTAGTGTACTTCCATTGCGTCAAGGTCAGAAGTAGATGCTCCACCTACAGAACCAGTAACCCAAGTCTTCATTCTTCTGTCGTCAGCTTCTGAAGCTCTATAACGAACGTGTAAGAATGGACGTCTTAGGTTTTTACCTAAAATCTGGTCATATACTGTAGAAGTTCCAGCTGGTACTAAAACACCATCTACTCCACCTACAAGTCCTCTTGTCGATGCGTCGTTTAAGTACTTCCAGTCAGTTTTGTAGAAGTCATAAGAACCTCTTCTGAATCCAGAGAAACCTAAGTTAAGTGCCATATCTTCAGAGTTGTTAAATACTCCGTAAGAAGTACCACCAGCTCCGTAAGAGTTCATTGCTGCTAACATATCATCAATACCTAAGGAAGTTGCTCTATTCAAGAAAAGCATATTCTCTTCGATAGCTCCCTCTTTATCTAATCTCTTTAGGATTGTATCAAAGTCAGCTAAGTCATCTGCCGCGTCTCCGTCAACAAAGTTTTCTGCTACGTGTCCTCTAGCCTCGATAGCCGCGAAGAAACCTTCAGTCCCCTCTGCTTCAGTTAAATCACTGTTTGTTTTCTTTTCAGCTTCAACAAGTGCCATCTCCATATAGTCTTCAAAACGTGAACGAGTATCTCCTTCAGCTTTGATGTACCACAAATATCCTGTTTGTCCAGACTCTCCAGTTACTTCAACCCACCCAATTTGAGATGCGTCAGAACCAGAAATCTCATACTTGTCTTTAAGGATAATTGGCTTGTTTGTAAGCGAAATGTGCTGTGGAGTAACAGCTCCTGTCATTCCAGTCGTACCTTTATCAAACTCAGAACCATATACAAAAAGAGATGCTGAATCGTCAGTTACAGTTGCAATGTCCGCTCCGTAAGTTTTAACTTTGATGGTATTAGCTGCACTTGCGTCAGTAACATAAGCTTTACTTATTGTAGAACCTGCTTTTACAACAACAGTTTGACCTGTTCTGATAGCGTGTGCATCAATGTTATTGTTTGAAGATGAGATTACTTGCTCATTGCTTCCGTCAGGAGCAGCAACATCTAGTCCCGAGTAAGAAAGGTGTAAACGACCTTGCTCAGTCCAAATAATTTGGTCAGAAGACATTGGCATCTCTGAACCTGTTGCTTGTAAAAATCCTCCGATTGTACGGTCTCCGTATCTTTCAACTTCTGCCTCGTATAAATCTGGTAAATATTGCTGTGCCCAGCCCGCTGTTCCAGCTGAGGTGAAGTCAATATAGTTTGTTGATAATGCTTGTTTTGTTGGCGCTGCGTTTCCAAGTACAAGACCCGCGCCAGTGTTAGTAAAATCTATTGCTGCCATTTTTTTATTTTTTTAGCGTTTTATTTTTTTATTTTAAATCTCAGTTTTGAGCTATCTTCGCCAGATACAGCCCTCACTTTTACTCCAGAAGTTTCAATGACTCCAGTTGAGGTTTTTCTTGGGTCCATGTTTATGTTCTTGGACTCCGCCTCAAGCTGTCTTAAACCATCTGCTCTTCCTTGCTCGTAAAAATGATTCGCTATTGTATCAGCGTTTCTTGCTGCAAATAAAGCCTTGTGATAACCTTGCGCATCCTTTAACATGTTGTCTGCATCTAGGAACGTCCTAAATGATTCTATAATGTCGCTTTGAACTTGTTTGGTTTGTTGAACATCGTTTACTTTAAACCTATACTTGTTGTCTCCTACTTTGAAATCAAAACCTTTGAACTCTTCATTGAAAACTTGATTGGTTAAATCTGAAAACTGCTCAGACTGTTTTTGCTGCACAGCACTTAGCTCCTCTTGCTGTTTGTTGTATGTATTGTAAAATTCAATAGCTTGTTGTTGGTCAGGTGTTAGATTTGAGTTCAACTTGACCTCATCATAGTACTTGTCCTTCAAGCTATTTAAGAATTTTTTCGCCTGGTTAACCTCTTCTTTGTAGGCTAACTTTTTTCTTTTTATATCTCTGGTATCATCTAACTCTTCATCATACGAAAACTTATCTTCTAAAAGAAAGTTTACCTCATCATTATCCAGATGTGATTTTGTCTGCTTATAATATTCTCTAAGTAGTGTTTGTTCGTCTACGTTAGAGTAATCTGCATTTAATCGGACGTAATCATCAAGACTACCTCCTGTTTCTTTCATAAAGTCTACTACCTTTTGAATATTCTCTGGTAGTACTACTTCTTCTTTCGCTTCCTGTACGACAGGGGCTTTTTCTTCGGTGACATCCTCTTTTTGGACGTCTTGTGTTTGCATCCGCAACTCATTGGCTTCCTCTTTTACTAGTTCTAATACTGGCGTTTCTTCTTGGGTAGGTGCTTCTTCCTCTACTTTTTGGCTAGTTTCGGGTTCGTCGCGGACAGGCACCTCATTTGAGCTTTGCTCTTGAACGGCATCTCTTAAATCTACTTTATAAGTGTTATCTTCAAATGTAACACCAGCTTTCTCCAGGACCTTTTCTTCTTTTTGTTGAATAGACCCTTCTTTTTCTTGTTCTAATTGTTCTTGTACTTCTGACATAATAATATATAATTTATCTTGGATCGAATTGCTCTAATCCGAATCCTCCTAAAGTGTCAAATCCAGCGGACTCAAAATCTTTTGGGGGTTTATTTGCTTTTCTTTGGTCTATAAGTTCAGACTGCTGTGATGCTTGAATTTTAGTTCTTTTATCCTTTCGGTCTTCCTTATAAGCGTCTCTTTGATTAATTACTTGCATTTCAGCCTGTTTAAGCTGCATGTTCAATTGAAACTCATGCATCATAAGTTCTTTCTTTATTGCGGCTTCTTTTTCTAACTTTTGAATATCAAGACTAGACTTTACTTGCTCTAATTGCGCTTCTGTTTGAGCTAAGGCTTGTTGTTTCTGCATATCTGCCTGTGCTGATGCCTGAGCTGATTGAGCGTTTGCTTGTGTTTGAGATTGAATGTTTTGCATTTGTATCTGCCTGTCTTCAATCATCTTTTTTCTCCTTCTTACTTTAAGTAACTGGTTAGCAAGTTTTATGTTTTTAACATCTCTAACATCGATAGCGTCTTCGAGACTTATTTGGTCCCTCTGTAAAGCTACCTGTATGTTTGATTCTAAAAATTGTTTTTCCTCCTCGTCTGGAGATACATCTAAAAAGATACCGAAATCATGCAGATGTAATTCTTTTATCTCCGATAACGTGCTTACATTTATTTTCCCAATACCAGATATAAACGAAGCCGTAGTGTTCCCGTATTCCAAAACATCAGATATTCTAAGACAAGCCGACTCGGCTGCTTTAAGAGCCAAGTACAGTACTGATTGAACAATGTGTCTTGTAGCTGTATTTGAGTTGGCTGCTGCCATTTTTTGCACTCCAACAAGAGCATCTTTATCTGGCATTGACCCATCTCTAGCTTCATTTAGACCAGTCACATCCCTTATCATGTTCAGATAATAGTTATATGAATTAATAAGAGATGATATTTTACCTCCAGCATTCGACGTCTGAAGTTCTTGAATTGGTACTCTAGAGTGGTTAAACTCTCCGTCCTGGGTCATTGACCTACCAATAACAGAACCTGTCTGGAAGTACATATTAAGCGCCTCTTGTGGGCTATAGTAGGTTCCGTTTCCAAGGTCTATTTCCGCAATACCGTCAGCGTCCAAATAAACCCCATCTGGAACCATTCTAGATAATACTTGTTGTATTTTAAGGTGCGTAAGCTGAATCATGTCAGCAAACGTAGTCATCCTTGAAACAAGAGACTCTACCTGGCCTTTATACATTCTTGGCGCTACAATATTGTAAGACATCTGAACTTTTGTAGTATCAGACTTTGGTCTTGTCATATTCTCTGCCATCTTCCAATCCAATAGCGTGTCAAGGCCAATTACCTTAGCACCTGTGTATAGCACCTCGATTGACCGTTGAACCTTCTCAAATCTGGCTCTTTTGTCTTTCGGAGGATTGAATGTATCGTCTTTCTTTATAATTTTATCAGCTCCAGTAGCCGTCTCTTTAACTTTGTATACTTGATTTTTAAATGTTTTGTATTCAAAATAAAGTACGTATACATGATTAGTGTCTTCTGCATCAGAATAATGACTAGACCTTTGGTAATTCACAGCATTTGAGCCCGTGCCTTCAATCTTTTCTATATCCTCTGGGGTTAGGTTAGGGTATTGTTTTTTAAGCTCTGTAATACTTACCCTTCTCACCTCTCCTACATAGTACAGGTCATCAAAATATGGTGACTCTGTGTAAGAGTAAACTAAATCAGCTGGGTCAACGTACTCAAACTTAATACCTTCCGATGTATTGAATGAGTTTTTGTGAGCTCCAATACCAAGAGTTACCACGTCATAAGCTATCCTGTTTTGTAGTAGCTCATATTTGTTATGGTCAAAAACATTAGAAATCGCTTCTTCTGCCGCTATCTCTATAGATTGTTTGTAGTCGAGTTGCATGTGTACTTGCAGCTCTTCTTCTGATTCTGGTACATTTTCTTGAGGCGTATTAAAAGTATCGACACCTAACTGCTCTTTTATATTGCTTTTAATGTCATACCCATACATGTCGTTAAGAATCTTATCTACATAATCTGTCTTTTCTTTTATAGACGCTGGGTCTTGAGAGTAGGCTTTTACTTCGTAAGGCCTATCGTTAATACCATTAACGACTATATCAACAAACTTAGGTATGATAGCTATTGGTTTCCAGTCTAAATTAAGATAAGACAGGTCACCATTGATTGATAATTCGTCTTTATACTTTTGTATAGACTGCTCTCCACGAGCATATAATCTTAATCTATGAAAATTATCTCTATTAGCGTAGTATCTAGTTGCTCCACTATCTCTTCTAAACCATTCGCCTTCAATAGCTCTAGCTACCTCCATCCCGTACTGGGTGGATGCTTTCTCTGCGTCACTTACTGCTTGTGAAGGAAATATACCTTTTGGTGGTGTCTTTTGCATTTATTCTATTATTTTTGAAAAGGCTCCCGAGTTATTATATTTCTTGAAACCAAAATCTAATCGTTTTGTTGTTTTCTCTTGTGTTGGTTTGTATAAGTTTCTATTACAGGCCATAATCGCTAATCCAGAGCTAATTGCTGCATCATACTTTGTCCTATTGTTTATATCAAATCCAGACCAATCCTGTAGTGTTCTATTAAAATAAACTGTACCGTAGTTTCCATCTCCAAGGTGACCTACATGCCTTTCAATATAACTTTCAATAGCCGCTGCATGAGCTTGCTTTATGTCTTCTCCAGAGTTAGGAATACCACCTATCTCTTTTTCCGATGCTGATAATCGTGTATATATTTTGTCTGGTCTATTCATCGAAAACCCACGATACCCTCTTCGCTTAATATAATATAATAATCTTGGTTTGTTGTTCTCCGCTAATATTGGCATCCCATAAAATATAAGAGCCATAAGCACGTCTTCAAAGAATATCTCAGCTGTTTGTGGCCGAGCTATGTATTCTAAAAAAAATGTATTTGAAGGTGCTTCATCCATGGAGAATTTAGTTAATCCATGTAAAGCTCCTTTAGAACCTCTTTTGTCTACCGTGCCAGAAATATCATAACTATCGCAACCAAATGCGCCTAAATGCTCGTTTCCTGGCATCTTAATTCCATTTCTTTCTATTACACGGTTTTGTAGATTTATACTTGGTATCCAAGACACCCTAAACCTACCACTACTGTCAGGTACAAATATAACTCTTGTATCCTTTATTCCGTTTTCCCACTGAAAATTACCCTTGTTTATCACATTGGAGTAACCTATACCCTCGTTGTAGTCTATTTGTTCGTATATCTTAACTAAGTTAAATATACTATTTTTAGTTTCGTCTCTAAAAGCGTGTTGCTCTGTTCTTGGAAACTGACGGTAAAATTCATTTAGTCCGTCTTGGTCATCTTTTAATCCGTCCGCCTCATTCTCCCAGTGCTCTATTACGCCAGTATCAATAATCTCTCCCAGCGGTCCTTCAACTTCTTGTTCTGGTGTATCGAAGACAGGTAATCCAAAAGAGTCAATGTATCCCTCGTAGTTCCATTCCATAGGTATGAACAAACTATATAATCCACTGCGAGTTTGTCCATTGCGGTTTCTTTTTGTAACATTTGAATCTTCATAAAGCTTTTTAAAATTATTACCACCTTTGTCAAGTGCGTTGGATGTTGAACCCATCATACACTTCCCTGTTATTCTACTACCGAGTCTTAGAGTGGTTTTTGTTACCCTCCAGTTATTTAATATATTATCTGGCTTTAACCACTTACCAGCTTCATCATGAACTAGTAATGCAAGTTTTTCACCGTCATACGAGTTGTCCCCTGTGTTCTTCCAATCGATGGTCGTGTCAAGACCTTCGAGGATTTCCCTGTCCTTGCTTTGTATTGATTTTCTTGTAAGCTTCGAGGCTGGAACCCTGTACGCGAGTTCTGTTTTCGGCCTATCCATTCCGTCTTGTATTGGTTTGAAGAAGAACGGGTAGTTGACCGATATTGGTACAACCTTGTCTGTGAACATTTTTTTAGCATCAGCCCCAGATTTGGACAATATCCCGAATCGTGAATCAGATGAAATCGTGGCAAGGTTGACAGTCTCAGACGAGGACATAAATGAGAATCCAGATCTACGGTTTTTAAGATAACACATTCCGTAAGACCTTGAGTCGGCTTTGCAAGCCTCCCAGAAAATGAAAAATAATCTATTTGCTTCACGGAAGTCTGGTTTCCCAACATCAATCTTGGTCCACTGCAAGTACATGTAATGAGTGCCAGTAATGTAAGTAGAATTGCCATTATTGGAAAACCAATGGCCTTTTTCACGTCTTTCAAATTCTTCATTGATATAATCCTCCCATCTCTCTTTGAACTCTTCTGGATATTCCTTCCAGTCAAAGATACTTTTTATTTGTTTGAGCTCTCTTGGATATTCTTCAGCAACCCACTTGTTTGTCCCTTTGGCAACTTTCGCTGGAGCTTTAGGAAGAGCTATCTTTAGATTTTGTATCTCGTATATCTCTCCTATTTGTCCTGTCTTGCTTATAACTACAATATCATGCTCTTTATCGTAGCCGTATTTCCAAGCTTTCTTTTTATTGAGCCTAGTTAATGTATTTATTCTTATAGGCTCAACAACTTGATATAATGTTTGTTGGTAAGCCATTATTTAGACCTCCTTTCAGCAAAACCCTTAAATACTTTTTTGTCTTCTGCGTCTTTGGGCTTGTTTTCAAGGATATTTTTTTCTTCCTCTATCCTGTTTAGTATTTCAAAAGCATCAAAAATAGCAAGCTTCTTTGTCGCTGCTGCGTTTTTTAATCTATCAGCAGACACATCGTCCTCTGTATTGGTTATAATCTTTTCTTCAGCTACTTTGATAAGCTCCTCTACTGCCTTATAACCAGCTTGGACTATACTCTGTTTCGTTTCCTTGATATTCATACCTTATGCATATTGAATTAGTTGGGACCCTGTACAAGATTTCATTTTCTATCTCGAACTCATACTCACTATCTGGAGTAAAGCCAACTAAATTATTTAATTTAACACCATTTCTTTTAAGGTCCTTGTCAATGTATTTTATAACACCCATAAGGTTGTGTGTTGTATTTACATTAAAGTCATCTTGGTTTAATATTGGTTTTACAAAGCAGTATCCTTCAAGCGGATTCCATTTATCGTTTCTTCGATACATGTATATTTGGTCTTCCTCTATGAAATACTCATCTTCATTGAAATAGCTTCTGCTGTTTCTCTCTTTACCAGACACATCGTAAAATCTTCTAAAAACATTGTGATGAACAATCACTTCATCTCCTTGTTTTATACCTGTGTTACTATTTACTGGAGTTTGCAAGACTATACCTGTTCTATTGACAAACTCATGGTTTTGCATTTCAGTGTTTAAGATTAACTCTTTGTCGTAAACTTTTTTTGTATTTTGGTATCGTTGGTTGTTTTTTGGTTTTATTATAAAGCTGTATAAACTTCTCACTAATATTCTAAATTAAATTCAACACTAATTGCCATGTTTTTATTAAAGTCTTTCCATGGTAAGACCTCGTTGTTTTTCGATATGTAGACTCTATATTTG
Organism: Crocinitomicaceae bacterium; assembly: GCA_002690915.1. Classification (GTDB taxonomy): domain Bacteria; phylum Bacteroidota; class Bacteroidia; order Flavobacteriales_D; family Sanyastnellaceae; genus UA16. The sequence goes on along the minus strand of NZGF01000029.1, from coordinate 111 downwards.
TCATCTTCTTCTAATATGTCGCAAATCCTATGACCTCCATATACCTCCTGTCCAACGGCATAATGCATAGCAGAGTCTTTGTAGTCTCTACCAATACTTATTTTTCTAATT
>NZGF01000028.1 GCA_002690915.1 Crocinitomicaceae bacterium | reverse complement strand
CTGGGTAAGAATCGGATTCTACTCCACTATTGCAAAATAAAATCCCGTCTTCCATCTTCCCGCGAATATGGACACTGCAATATGAACCATCCCCCGAGTTTAGATTTCCTCGTTTTCGGCCTGCCCTGTAGGAAAAAGGAGCAAAAGGGGCGAAGGCATCCGTGCCTTCTATATCCATCCCCGGAAGCTTTTCAGAATCATTGAGTAAAAATACTTCTGCTAACATTCGATAGGAAGTAGTTCTCATATCTCCACTAGCAACACATGAACCTATTAATTGTTTCTTCCAAGGAAGAGGTTCACCAAATAACGCTGTGCTTAAATGAAGGAAACTGAACCCGTCATTAATTCCGTCAGCATCTTGTACTTTTTTTACGTCTTTAAGAAGATCGACGTTAAGTACTTGTCTAGGCATACAACGACTTACCAACTCAGGCAGATCGTTACCTAATTCTACAAAAGCTTTATGTTCTCGGTCAACCGTACCTAGCCAACCCTGCGGTCCTGCTAAAAATTCGCTCATTTCAAGCCCTTTACTATTTCTAGATAATAATCTTTAGCTTGCTGCCAAGATAACAAACGATCTTTAGAATCAGAGATGAGCAAATCTTTTAATTTTTTGGACGATTCTGAATCGGACCAATTTTTCTCTACGTAATCTCGTACTTGTTCTAGAGTACGAAAATTATATTTATTCATTTTTTCTACGGCAGAACTTAATACTAACGAAATTTCTTTTCGTTCTAGTTCTGTCATCGAACTTGAAACTTTAGCTACTCTTTTAGCTAAAGAATCAAAAGGTCCGTTTGGCGGTATGGGATCAGGAGGACTAGGCTCATCTGGGGAATTAATTTCAACTTGGATGAGTTTTGTTGAGTACAAATTCTTTTCAAAATCAATAGCTACTATTCTCACCCATAGTTTACCTTTTTGACTAAGAACAATAGTATCCTCAGTTATTTGATTAAAACTAATAGGATTTCGTTCTTTATCTGATACTTCAAAAGTAATATTTGCTGCTTCGGTTGTTGCAGTAACTAGCATTACCGGCAATTTTACAACAGTAGTATCCGAAGCAACAAATATCGCCTCACCTATCTTTTCTGCATCATCTAATCCTGATACTTGAATTGCCGTACGAGTATCTACCGTTAATTGACCCCAGAGAGGCGAGGTCATTAACAAAAAGATAGCTAAGGTTTTTGTAAGCATGATTATTCGTTTAAGAGTTACGATGCTGAAATGGTATAGGTAACAGATAATACGTCATTATCTGCTACAGTTTTATTTCCGCTAGTAAAAGCTTTTAAAGCAATCAGCACTCCCGAAGTTCCATCTTTGGTGTTGTCGGTAGTGACAAATGCACCACCGATAGTAGCATCTACTCCGTCCATTGTAAATGTAGCAGGAGAAGAGTTTGTAACCGCTTTTGCTGCTACAGCACCTTGTCCCCAGCTAACTCTATTTGCTTCATCATAACCTGCTGCTTCTATTCCTTGAGCATTAGTCATAGTCCAGTTTGCAGCAGGGCTAGGAGTACCTGTAGTTAATCCTACGTACAAACTAGCGGAGTCTAAAACCGCAGTACCTAGAAGATAGTTAATCCCTTCATCTACTACTAGGTTTTCTCCTTCGTCAGACCATTTAACGGTTCCGTCAGGAGAAGTACAAACTACTTTTACATAACCTTTAAAGGTAATTTGTTCGCTTTGTTTGCGATTACTTTTAATGCTGCAAGAAGCGGAATCTTTAATATTAAAGTTAGAAGATTGCATAGGTATTTACTAATACGTGAATTGGTAATTAAAGATTACAAGCATTTGCTTTAATTTAAGAAAAAGGCGGCTAATGGGAAAAAGACGTAAACCCATTAACCGCCGACTCACCCGACTAGAGTGATTCTTACGAGAAGATAACAGTTGGGTTGTAAACCGCGTACTGTTGCGTAAGGACTGGGCATTGGTTAGCCAAGAACATCAAATCCCAACGTGGGGGATGAATTTCTCGGGCACGACCCATATCGAAACCAGAAGCGACTTTAGGCGATTCGGTAATCGAGTATTGCATAGGTTCGCTACCGGCAACCAGTTCACACCATTCGCCCGGCTCAGGGGTGATGATGACTTCTCCATTAGGAATCAATGGAGTTTGATTTCCTGCCAAGAATTGAGGATTAGACTGCTCCCCAACCAGATCGGGCATGAAGACTTGGTTGTAAACGTGGAATGTCACTTCTGGCATACCACGGAATACAATGTCAACGCCGGTATCAGGATACTCTTCATCAGGATTACGCTCTCGTCCCGACAAGGAATCAAAGATGCGGAATACTGAACCACCAACAGCTTGAAGCTTGGTGTTGTTGAACAGGTGGCGAATTGTTTCGCCGTTACCCCATACGTGACGCAGAGGGGCACCATGCCTTGCAGCGTGTGCTTTGTTCAACTTCATAAACATTTGAGGGAGGTCTGCCGAAGCACTGTCCCATGAAGTGTCAATGATGTTACCGCCGCCATCAATGTTTAGTTGACTTTTATGATCGGCAGGAACAAGAGTATCAAAGTCAAACGCAGTACCGGCAGTTCCTTTAGGCACTGGGTACATATCGTCGCCACCTTTAGGCAGAAGACCCCAACCACCACGGAACATTGACGTTGCCATGAACTCATGGACGTTAATGAACTTCTGAATCTCATGCTTAATTTGACGAGCAATGTAGGTTTGACCCTGTGCATCAACCTGACCGTATTGCCCACCCAGAGGGCGATTGCGGAATACGTACTCATCTTCGATTACCAGAGCCTCGAAGAAACGAGGAACGGTAATTGGCTTTTGTGCCACAGGCTTGCGAGCTACCCTTGCTGGACCCGTCATTGGGGCACGAACAATAGGCATCGACCGAGTAGGGTTAAAAATGTCATACAAGCCAGTACGGTGCGGTAGCACCTGACCGGGAGTATCATTCAAACCAAGATTGTAAAAACGCTGCATGGATGAACCCGGAGCGCGAAACTCCGAAATAACATCCATGACGAACGGGACTTTTGTTAGTTCGTCATAAGAGTAACCGGGCATGTTTATTCCTCAAAAATTAAATGTTGAAAGTCAAATGTTGTTGAAAAAATCCGCCAATTATCTTGGAAAGAAGATAATGTTAAACTTTTTCCGTAGTTAGCATTGTGACCTGAAATCGTAATTTGTTTCGGTGATTGATCGAGAAGAAAACTCACTTCGGGATCATTAGTAATTAAACTTATCCCATATTCCGAAAGTTGTAAAATTTCAAACCGCAATCCTGCTTTTGGTGGAGGTAAGTACAGTTTAGTATCTGTAGTTACCCCTTGATTGTTAATCAATAGTCCATTTTCTTGGACTAAGATTGTATCTTCGCTGATGACTATAGGCGTCATTACGATGCCAAGTGACTCAATGGATCGTCATCAAACTTGAATCCGTATTTCATTTGAGTACGAATTACTGTTTCTTGGGCATCTCCATCGACTCCTGCCGAAGTGTTGCCCGGACGAATGATACCGTTAACTTTAACGTGACCGCCAAGCAAAACGTATCCTACGTATTTGTCTTGATTCGATCCCATGCGAGTTACTTTCAAAGCAGAAAGCAAAACACCTTGAATTTTATCAGTGGCGTAATCTACAACGCTTCCCCATTCAACAAACTTACCGTTTGCATCTTTGGTAAGAAGTAGACCGGGACGAAGTACATCGGTATAGCCAGTATTTCCTGTATCCCGAGCAGCACCGCTGATGAGAGCATTTGAACCGATAGTTTGAAGATCAAGACGGTTCCAGATAACGGAAGTTAGGTCTTGCTCAATCTGCTCGATTGCAGGAAGTTGAGTTGGGGGAAGAAATGCCCCATCGTAAGACATGATCGACATTGTTGTAACCTTATGGGTTAAATCTTAAAGTGTAAGTAATGTTTGAATTATACGAGTTGTTTCAAAAACTCATTTTTCATTGATTCTGCTTGCTCTGCGGATAGTTCTACAGGAGCAGGATCGCCTTCGTGCATAGAATGACTACTAGGTAGTCCATTAGACAGAAGGGACGGTACAGGCTGTTCTGCTGTTTCTTTACCGGGAAGTGCTTCCAAGCTTTCGACTAGCATATCAATAGCGTTAGGTTGGAATACGGCGTTGTCTCCTAGAGACAGCGTATATTTTTCAACTTCTGGGACCAATTTGGAATCGGCGTAGTCTTTAGTAGTTCGACCCGTTTCGATCAAAGTATTTACCCGCTTAAACAAACTGTTCTTTTTCTCAGTTGTCAATTGACTCGTAAGAGCGAGAGCATATTGATGTTCAGCAGACGGAGTATCATCTACATCGAAGTCTTCTAGTTTAAAAGCTTCGCTGGTTTTAGGATTAATTGCACCTAGAGCTACCAACTCTTCGGCTTGCTTTCGTGACAGAGGCATTAGTGTTCCTTCTGGGAGAGACATAAAAATTGATTGTGTATCTACGATTTCTTGATCGTCGGCTGTTTGATCTACGGATAGTTTATGCTGTTTCAAAGAAACTAGCAAAACTTTGACCAAATCTTGAGATGAAGTGCCTGATGGTAGGTAAATACCAATGTTTTCAAACGCTTTAGCTAAATCGGCAATATTATCCATTTCAGGTGATTGATCCGTGAGTACCGAAGATGCGGACAGTATTAAGGATTGATCGGGGAAGGATAGCAATGCAAAACCTTCTTGATCGGGCACAACTGGGTTAACTACCGCAGCACCATGCAGCATTGACGGTCCCCAATTTCTATTTTTACCATCAGTCCAAGTATCTACAATACATGCGGATACTTCTTTGATTCGATGGGCTAGTTTGCCAGCAGGAGAATTAAAATCTTCTTCTGAACCGGGTGAATCGACAATACCACACAAAGTCGGTACTCCGTCGATCTCTTCTAAAGATACTTTTTCCCAGTATCCGGCATTATCAAAGCTATCTGTTTCAGGAATTTCTTCTACTGGTACAGCTTCTTTAGCATGACGGAAAGGAGCAGGGATTCTTAGTCCTGCGGCAATCATATCATTAGCGTTTTCCGCTACCTTAGTTAGATAATCCTTAGTAAATTCTTTAAGTGTTCTAGAGCCGTTAGGTCTAGTGACTAGGTATTTACCTACCGGAAGAATTGATTTTTTAAATTTAGGCATGTTTAATCCTCATGCGGGGCGTATGAAACGGCAATTTTACCTGTACCATAAACTTTTTTATTCGATGCTTTACGAATAGACCAGTTTAAGCTTTTAGTAGTAGACGTAAAACCTACAGGTAACGTAATAGTAGCGTTGTTTCCAGATTTAGTAATATCGCTGTCTAAAATGACATAACTATCTGTTCCACTTGCTAGTTCAAAAATGATAACTAGCGTTTCGGAAGATATGTCTTGATTAGCAGTAAACGTTACATCAATGCTTTCTTCTTTAATGTAAATAATAGCATTATCTGATGTAAAGATTGGTCCCAAACCGGGAACGGTTATATCAAAAGCAATTGAATCTGTATTAGCAGAAGGAATAGCTACGTAATCAATAGAATCATATCTAAATTGATTACCTCCTTGTTTAAAACGCCAATACGTTCTTTTTCCCGCAATCTTTGCGATATCGGGAATACCTAATTCATAAAGACCGTTACTTCCAGAATCTTCAACAAAACCATTTGATGTCCATGTTCCGAGAGTTCCCGAAACTAAACTCAAATTTGTCCAAGTAGTAGAACCGTGAAGTTTATAGCCAATTGAAAGAGTGCCATCGTTGTACGCTATGCTAGGAATAGGGGCATTTAGATCGTCTAAAAAACGAAGTGTCGCGATTAAAGCACTTTGACTACGATCTACTATCATTATGCGTTACCCGCAGTAAAGGTGAACGAAGTGATGGTGATAGTTTGTCCCGAAGTGATAGATACGTTATCTAGAGTCATATCACCACCAGAACCCGTAACGGTTACTGTGCCTTGAAGATGGCAAGTAGTACCATCGGAAGCGTACAATCGAAAATGACCGGCAGTACCCGTGGCATCAGCAGATGTATCTTCCCATGTACCTAATTTAGCCTTACTACCAGTAGCGGCAGCACTTTGCCAATCAGAAGGACAAGTTACGTCTGCTAGTACTGTTCCTGAATCCGCAGAGGCACAAGAAGCAGGAGCCGAACCCGATCTAATTTTCAATCGAGCAGAAGTACCAATTGTTGTTTCGATAGAATCAAGTACCGCATTACGAACGGCTACAGAAAGTTGCATCGGTTTCTCCGATAAAATGTGAAGGGCAAGAGTCTAATAACGGACTATTATCGTCGTCCGGTATCGGAGGGTAATTGTGTGTTTGTAAAAGGATAACATCATCTAAAATTTCGGTCAAACCCGCTTCAATAGGGGGATGAGCCTCTGAGGACATAGATACTGTAATTACAGTTTCTCCTTGCCCTCTTATCAAACTAGCCCCAGTACTTACGACTGTAAGTACGTCTAATGTGATAGATAAATCGCCACCATCATTGTTTATTACGGTTAATACGTCATCTAAAGTTACAGATACTTCCGCATCTACGACTACCGTACCCTCAGAAAGCATAGATATTATAGGTACAGCAGACATTCCGGCGAATCGTGCAGATTCGCCCTCCGAGATCATTTGTAAAGTGATTTCATGGGTAAAATTACCTGATCCTGAACCTTCTCCTACTGCCGCCATACTTATAGCTACAGTTTCAGATAATTCACCCTCTAATTCTTCAACTACAAACGAATCTAAAAGAAGGTTAGCTAGTGTTTGCGTAAACACCCCTCTATTAGGAGCAATGCCTTCTGCGGAAAGAATTATGTTAGCTAAGGTTTGGTCTACTCCTCCTTTAGGAGCAATAATACTTTCAGAAGTTAAAGTAATGCCTTCTAGGTTCAATAACGCCGATGCTTCTTCTTCTGTTACCGAAAACGAAGATAGTAATATTGAGTCTAAATTAGTAGTAAAGACCGCTTCATTAGCTTTTTCAATAGATGAAGATAAAATTACGTCATCTAAAGTTATACCCAAACTTCCTATTACGGGAATGATTTGTTCTGCGGAAGAACTTAAAACGATATCGTCTAAAGTTACATTTAAATCCGCAATAATAGAACTTAAAACTATTCCCGAAGAACTTAGAATAACATCATCTAAGGTAACACTTAAATCTAAATTAGTAGTCGTTCCGTTTACTGCGGTAGCAGACAACTGTATGTCATCTATAAGTTTACTTAAAGAACCGTTAGTAACACCGGGAGTACCGTTGTATCCGCGAGTACTAGATAGTGCAGTTATTTCCTGCGTAGTAAGAATCCTACTAAAAATTCGTATCGAATCTAAAAAACCATCATAAAGGTTACTGGGGTCTTTACCTAAATATGTAGATACTGTTGGCGTATATGGAACACTTCCTGCTGTTCCCGTAGGAAAGTTAGCTAATTGAGAAACGGCGTTTTTATACAACGCTCCTCCGTTAACAGATGAATAGGTATAAACATAATGATCCCAAGTATTAGCTGTAGCCGATGAAAAGTTAAAATCTAACTCCCAATCTTTTACAGAATATTCCATAACCGATCCGTCTGATCTTACATTAAACGCTCCCGAAGAAGAAGCAAAATCTCCTTGGGCGATAATGGGCCTTGTTCCAGAAATAGAATGAGTACGCATCCAGAACGCGATAGAAAAATTATTTACTCCTGCTAAAAGCGTATCTTCCATTATTTTTACAAAACTTGACGATCCTGATCCGCCAAATTCTAAAGCATAACCGCCTCCCGTTACTGCGGTTATTCCTGCCCCAGATCGAATCCAACCGTGACGATTGTTTGAAGAGAAGTCAGTTAATACTTCATCTCCCCCGATATCCATTCCCGGTTCGTAACGATGAATTTCATTAGTTAGATTATTAAATTGAGTAGTTAAAAGTTCTAATCGAGGTTTATAAACAAGAGGCAAACTATTTAATTTTTCAAACTCTTGATGTACTGTCGAATCAGAGTCAGTAGATTGAGCATTTGGTTCTAATAATAAAACAACCGCAGACCCATCCCAATTTGAACGATTAATTACTTCACGTACAGGAGAAGTAACGTCAATTGTTATAAACTCGAAATCGGAGTATTCATCTTCTCCAGAAGATGCCCAATCCCATACCGTTGATGCTCCAGTACGAGTAGCATTTACATATCCACTATAGCTACTAGGAGCAGTAGGACTATCTTCATCAATAGCAGTAACTTTAATAGCTACACAATTAGATTCCCAATCATTTTTACATTTTAATCTTAAATGTATTGCAGAAAAATAATCTCCTTGTGAAATGTTAGACATGGGAAAACGTATAAACGCTGAATACGTATTTGTGTCATACCCCATACCTCCTTGATCTACATCATGGACAGCTATAATGCTAGTATCTATAGACTCATTCGGACTCATCATATACATAGTTTGATAAGTACGAATTGATCCTGAGTCAGAAGTAGCACTAGGGTAGAAAGTAGATACTGCCACGGTATGTCCTAGAAATTAACTGGTTTGTCGGTCTATATGAGTCTTAGAAACTTTACCGAAGAACGCAGTCTGGGTCAATTTCGCCATAGGACTTCCTGAAAGAAGACCCGGATTCCTAATCATATTTCTAGAATCTACGGAGAATTTAGGCTTAATAGATTCTGCCGTATCTTTATCCAGAGTATCGGCTAGTGGACCGATCTCCGCAGCAGCATCCGATAGCGTATCAACGATATCATCTTGTTCATTAGGTAATCCTGTCCAAGCAAAGACTTCATCTTCACATTCATCTATCCATGCAGCATTATCTGGCAACCATACCTTACCTGCTCGCATCAATAACTGTGCAGCAGTACTATTCTCTAACTTATCAGAACCTTTAAATAGCTTTTTAACCGGAATACCTAACTTCATTACGTATTGACTAACGCCCAATCCGACTCCGTTAGCCTCTATCTTTACGTATTTTGGTTTAAATTTCGCATAAACCCTAGCTATCTCATCGACCACTACGGGTATCTCGTCCCTGAAACGAACCATATCTACCCAGAAAAGGTCATTATCTGCGGTAACACCCCACGTAGAAATCACCGTATGAGAAGGAGGACGCGGATTCGACTGTACTTGCTGATCGACCATTCCCTTCTTACTCGTACCCGCAGGGTCAACAGTCATAAAAAGGTATTTAAACTTTGACAAAGGACTCATTACAGAACCTACAGAGTAGGCATCATCATAAATGTTGTAATACCTAGCCCATTCTCTCTTGAATCTACTATCTGCCCGAGCTTCCCAATTACCGTCCCTGAGTTCACTACGAAGATGCGGATCAAGTTCGTCCAAGAACTCTTTGTATTGCATCTGATCCAGAAACGGGTTGTCGTCAATGTAGCTGGGTACAAACGCTCTGGAAGGATGAGTCCCAATAAATGGAACTCGGACGTTTTTCATAATCGCCTGAATAGCTTCCCTCTTATCAGGGTACAACTCAGGGTCCGGTACGATCTGATAACGCTTCTTTAACCATGCCCCTCCCCTACCTCCGGGGTTTGTTGCAGCACGAAGTCTAGTAGGTGCCATCTTTTTCAGGTCACATTGGGCACAACCCTCTACATAGTTAGCAGACCCGTCACGATTCTTACCGTGAATCTTACATACGTTCTTACGCAGTCGCGTAGTCATAAACTTATAGTCGTTCGGCGTATCCCACTGGGATATCTCATCAAAGCATATTGTCTGAAATTCCGCAGACTGATACCTATCTTTAATGTTAGCATCACCGATATAACAAAACGACAAACTAGCGGGGGCACCCGGAGTCCCATCTGGATTAGTAGTTTTAAAGTAATAAGTATGTTCTCCGGGAATGTACGTCACCGTTCCTGAAGGATTATCCCTACTCTTTACAAACGGCTGTAGCCAATCCCTTGCTCTGGAGAGTAATGCTCCCGGCAGTTTCAAGTCAGTCAAAGATTTCCTGAACACGGCAGACGCATAGCCCGGTACGTCCATGTACTGTAACGCACACATTAACAAGAAATCACTCTTACCTCCGCCCAATGCCCCTCCGAACAACAGTTCGTTGTTATCAGATTGTAAAGCTTTTAACTGCTTCGGAGTAGGATCATGGGGAATGTATTGACTCCATTTGAGTTTCGGCATGTCTTTTATCTTATTTTGTAATTAACGTACATGATAATAATAATCACTGCTGCGGCGATAAGTAAATCAACTATCATTATTCCTATGCTTAATTAGAAGTTTAGATAAGCGTAAAACTTGTTTTTTGGATTGGGCCAATCTTCTGGAAAGAAAGGCTTCATAGTCGGCTTTACCTTTCTCCCGATTACATACCTTACAGGACACCAAGAGATTGCTCAAATCATCCGATCCACCCAAGGCATGAGCAATCTTATGATCCAAGTGGGTTCCCTTCCCGCTCTTGGTGCCCGGTTTAGGTAACGTCTTGTCACAGTAATGACACATTCTTCCGCTGTCTTCCCAGACAGCAATGCGTTCATCCAGAGAATATATCTGTGAAGGGGTCTTTCGTTTCGGCATTAAATTTAACAAAATCCTGTTCGACTAAAGTGTAATTACGCCCTAGTACCTTAGCACATTTTCTAAGGGTCCAGCACTCAATAATAACTTTAGTCATTAGCCAATGTTGGTATTGATCCTTCACACACATTAGATCATTCCTGTTTAAATTCTTCTTTGAGTTTACGCCACTCTCTCACATGGAGTCCCGCAAAAAATAAACTCGCCCTACATGAAGACGCAAAGAACGCTTCCATGTTCGCGGCTTGTTGTACGGGGTTTGTTTTATGGATCGCTTCTACGCCACTTCTAACGACCGCTAGGAATAGATTCCTTTCTTCGTCAGTAAAGTCATCGAATACGGGACCATTGCCCGAGTCGATAGGCATGTTCTGTAATTTGTTAATTCCTTGTCGAACTGATCGGTCTTTCGTCTTTGCCACAGGGGTTTTCCTAAAAAGGGTAATACGTAACTAAGGTTTCAATAAGGTAACAGTAGTCTATATGATACGCAAATGCTAGAGGGAGCAAATGGAACCAGATAAGTCGGTTCAGTGTCACGCAACGGGACTCCGATAGCGGGTTTCAACCCGTAATAAATAAAAAATTTATTTAAAACCGTAATAAATAAAAACTAGCTACGGTTTCACCCCGTGGAAATAAATGTTAACTACGGTTTCAAACCGTTTTAAGTGAGACGGGATCAAAACATTTCTAGCGGTCGCTGACTTGCTACCCCCTTGCAATCGGTCGCAGCACATACCGCGCAAGAAGTAACCGCTCGCAATGCTTGACGG
>NZGF01000027.1 GCA_002690915.1 Crocinitomicaceae bacterium | reverse complement strand
TCCTTTCTCCTTGGCTTGCGCAATTGCAGCCTTTAAGCCAATTTTATTAATCGTGCGCATAGCAGATGTGGATACGCGCAACGTCACGTAAGAACCGTCTTCCGTGTTGTAGAAACGCTTCTTCTGCAAGTTGGGGTAGAATGTGCGCTTGGTACGACGCTTCGAGTGCGAAACGTTGTTTCCTACCATAACTTTCTTACCAGTGAGTTGACATACGCGGCTCATAACTTAGCTTTTTTCGGACGGCAAAGAAACGAAAGAAATACCTTGATTCCAACATCGCCGCCCAACTTAATCCTTATTCTGGGAGCGGGCTGTGCGGAGCACCCAAGCTAGACACTCCAACACCGTGCGCTGCACGTTGCGACCTCGGTGGCGCCCGAGTTTCAGACACCGCGCCCGCGTGCCTTCCGCTGTGGCCAGGGCAATCCAGATTGTTCCCACCGGTTTATCCGGTGTGCCACCGCCAGGCCCTGCAATGCCCGATGCCGCGAGGGCATAGGTCGTTCCCATGCGCTCGCGAGCGCCTTCAGCCATGGCCGTTACCACCGACTCGCTCACAGCACCGTCCCGTTCGATGTCCGCCGCATCCACCCCCAGCGCATGGATCTTTACTGCATTGGCATAGGCTACAGCCGCACCCTTAAATACCGCACTCGATCCGGCAACGGACGTTATGGCAGCTGCCATGGCACCTCCAGTGCATGATTCCGCGGTCGACAGCGTTTCTCCCCGTTGGGTCAACAATTCAACCAATGCTTCCGCAATCGAAATGTCCGTTTCGGCTACGACGTGCTCTCCAGCCAAGTTCAAAAACTCATTCAATTCAGTATTCACACGCCGCTGAGCCTCTTCCGAGTCCATTGAAACAGCTGAAAGCCGCACTCGCACTTGGCCAGGTGCGGGCAAGTACGCGATGCTCACATCCTGTCGAGCCAGGTTCTCTTCCCACTCATTTACGATTTTGCTCAAATAGCTTTCTCCAATGCCTTGCGTAAGCACCGTTCGATGGAACCGGGTCGGAAGTTCCCATTTTGAAAGAATACGGGGCAAGACTTCCTCTTCCACCAATCCTTTCATCTCATAGGGCACCCCGGGCATGCTTATAATCACCTGCGGTCGATTGTCTTGCGACGCCTCAAACCACATACCCATTGCCGTTCCACGTGGGTTAGGTAACACGGTGCAGCCGTCCGGCAACATCGCTTGAGCTTTGTTCATCGGTAACATGGGTAGCCCACGTCCATGAAACCAGGCAGAAATGCGCTTAAGCACGTCTTCATTCATCCTCAACTCCATAGCAAAGTAATCCGCCAGTGTGTGCTTGGTGATGTCATCCCGCGTGGGGCCCAAGCCACCAGTTATCAAAATCAAATCCACACGCTTGCGCGCCTCGTTCAATGCGGCAACAATCTCTTCGGCTTGGTCCGAAATCGACGTTATGCGGTTCAATGCAATACCTCGGGATGCCAGGATCTCCCCCATCCAAGCTGAATTGGTATCCACCGTCTGGCCCAATAACAACTCATCTCCAACCGTAATCACTTCTGCTAGCATGGTGCGAAAATAACATTCGAAAAACAGGCAAAAAAAAAGCCCTCACCCAAAAGGCGAGGGACTTTCTCTAATCAGCTGTTTTATTTAATGAATCGCAAGGCGCAGCACAGCTTGCTGGTCACCTTGGGCGATGTTCACTAAGTAGATGCCAGGCGCCCAATCGCTGGTCTCAAGGCGCTCCACCAATGCAGATGTTCGCATTGAGTGTACCCGCTTACCGGTCATGCTCCAGACATCAATCTGGTGAGCCCCAGGGCGGTTGATAACCAACTCCACCTGGTCATCTGCAGGATTGGGGTACAAGGCGATGTCATTGAGGTCGATAGGTTGAGCAATGCCAACCCAATCTTCGTACTCCAAAGTCGCACAGTCGCCCAAGTCATCAGCAGGAACACGCAGGTGCACGATGTCGTTAATGTCCGCCGGATCTTCGTCCCCGCGCACGTGGAGTCCAGGCTCGAAATCACGTTGGTAAATAATTTCAAGCTGACCGTTAACCACATCAGGAGCCAAGGATCCAAAAACCGCTTCGTAGCCGTCAAAATCCTCATCTGGGGTCAAGTCGCATGCTTCGTCATCATTCCAAGTCATACCGCCATCGGTGGAATGCACCAAGAACTGGTGGCGGTAGTTCTGGGCACCGGTGGAGAAGCTCTCCATGATGGCCGAATACGTGACGTAAAGGTTTCCTGCAGCATCTGATCCCATGGACGGGAAACCCGCGCAGCCGACGTAATACAAAGCGATTTCGTCAAAATCAAGGGTTCCGCTTTCATCGTAGTCATATGAGTATCCGATGATTTGAGCGCTATCAGGGCCCATCGATTCGTTCCAATATGCCAAGCCATTTGTGCCAGGAAAGTAGCTGGTGGTCCCGTCAATCGTATCTGCATCCATGTAGTACATGCTACCATATGATACGTGCACCTGACCATAGGTATCGATGTGGACATCACCCGCGCCGTCGGTGTTGAAGTACTCCTGGAATAATCCGTCTTCGTTGTAGTCCTCTGCGTATTCCTCGCCCTCTGGCAATCCCATATCCGCAACATATAAATCCACGGGGAAATCAATCAGCAACTGCTTTTCCCATGTATCGCCATTGTCTTGTGAAATCATAACGAATGAATCCGCAAAGTCGTTGAAGGATGCGAAGGCCACGGTGTTCCCTCGCGAGTAGATGGCATAGGTGTCCCCGCTGAACGCAGCAAAGTTGGAGCTGTCCAATTCTGCAAAGCCCTGATCGACGATGTCCCAAGTGTCCCCACCGTCTTGTGATCGATAGTACAGCAACGCACCGTCCTGGCCGTTGTGAATTGCTCCGCCATTGGCTTCAGGGGTTGTAATGCAAATCACGTGCAAACTGTTTCCGTCCTCACCTCCTGCTGCCATGCGAGGCCATAGTTTTCCTACAGCAATGTCACTGGGAACTGAAGCCTCACTCCAAGCGCCTGCACCTGCATCGCGCCAGGCCATGTGCAGAGGCGTATCAATCCCCGGGTGGCTGACAATGACTTCACGGCCGCTGGCGGTGTGCACGATGGAAGGCCATCCGATGCGGACAGACTCCACACGCTCGAAGGCAATTTCGCCCCACGCTGTGCCATCGTGGAAATTATAACCCGTGCCACGATCGCTGAATGGAGTCAATTCGAGGCTCATGGTCCAAGCGGCAGAAACCGCATCTGCTCCGCCGGCCATGCGGTCATCAATGGCAGCGTTCGACTGAAGGTCGTATTGAGTGTAGCCGATGACTTGACGCTGAATGACCAGGTCGCGGTTTTGGACGTGATCGATGTCCGTGTCCGATTGGCCCTGCAAAGGCTGCTGCGGACGGTCCGAGAAGTCGGCAATCGCATGGGTTGGCATGGGCGCGGCCACACGCAACGCTGGCGTGAGCTGGGGCACGTCTTCCAACAGGGATTGGCCTCCGGATTGGAGGGATTGTGCAAATCCAGTGAGGGCAACTGCTCCCACCATCAAGAGAACGAGGGTAAAATGCTTCATTTGAGTTAGGTTTTGAGGCGAAAAATTACCCAAAAGAACCCAAAATGTCCAATTATCAAGCAGATACTTCTCCTCAGGTTTTCGGGAAACGCGCCAGCACTGTCTCACGCCCTGTTACGGCGTCTTCCAATTCAACGCAGATTTCGCTGCCAACCGGCAAGAATACGTCGATGCGGGAGCCAAATTTGATGAAGCCTACTTCATCGCCTTGCGCTAACACCTGTCCCTCATTCATGTAGTGGCAAATGCGACGTGCGACGGCCCCTGCAATTTGTCGAAACATCACGGTTCCCTGAGTCCCCTCAATGACGTGAGTGGTACGCTCATTTTCGGTGCTGCTCTTTGGATGCCACGCCACAAGGTATTTGCCTGGATGGTAACGCGCAGCTTTTACCGCTCCTGCAATGGGTGCCCATTGGGCATGGACATTCAAAGGACTCATGAAGATGCTCACTTGGATACGCTCGTCCTTGAACCATTCCGGCTCATGCACCTTTTCGATGACCACGACCTTCCCGTCGCTTGGGGCAATAATTTCCGAAGAATCCATGGTACCCACCTGACGCGAAGGCATGCGAAAGAAGTTCACCACCAATGCCAGCACAACAGCAGTGCCCGCGCAAACCAAGTAGCAGGCCCATTCAGGCAACCAAGCGTTGGCTGCAGCCATGAGGCCTGAGCCTCCCACTAGAACAACGATTAACGTAGCTACTCCTTCTCTGTGAAATGTCATGGCAAGATGGTCTTCAATGCAAATTCGAAAGGCAACAAAGATAGCAGGACGAAGTAGACAGGAACCGTCAAAGCGAAGCCGTCAAAGCGGTCCATCACACCGCCATGTCCAGGAATAATGGTACCGGAATCTTTCAGTCCATTGCGACGCTTCCAAGCGCTTTCCAAGAGGTCTCCAGCTGTCCCCAGGACAGCGAGCAGAGGCCCCACCCAAAGCAGAACTGAACCCCAGAGCAAATACGCCACCAACGCTGCGCATGCCGCACCTCCAATCAACCCTTCCCACGATTTGCCCGGCGAAACGCTGGGCAGAAGCTTATGTTTTCCAAATGGCTTTCCCACGAAATACGCTCCGGAATCCGCAGCCCAAATCGTGAAGACAAAGCTCAAAAGGACCGAGGGTTCGTAGGCACCGGAATTTTGCCAAGGCAATCCAATGATCATGCACATCCAAAAAGCCAAGAACGCGGCAAACCCCCATACTTTTGGCAGTGATGCCTTCTTAGATCCTGTTTTGAATTCGCGAACCGCGATTATCGAAACCATCGCCCAAAACAGCGCATTGGTCCATGGACCGCAGTATACAAGCCCAATCAACAGCACGCCAAAAACAGCACCTGAAAGGGTGCGGACGAGGGTCTCACTCATGGCACAATGTTACGAACCCTAGTCGAGTGACGCATCAGCGATGAGGGATTCTGCACGGAGGGTATCCTCCTCTTGGACCAGCAACTCCACAAATCCGAACAAGTAACTGCTATCACGCTTGTTCAATACAACAGCTGGTATACCGTGCTCCTCAAGGACGGCACGGCGCAACTCAACAGCAGGGGGGAAACCGTCGGAATAGACGACGGTCCAACCGTTCATTTGGCGCCACTTTTGGAAGCGTCCCCGTCACCCTCACCTATTTGGTTAGGTGGTTCCGAATCGGCTTGGGCTTCAGGGCTTGTCAATGTGCCCCCCGGCTTTTGGAAAGGACGAGCACCGAGAATTCTCTCTACGTCTTCCCTGAAGATGACTTCGTTCGCGAGCAATGAATCGGCTAGGGAGCTAAGCTTATCGAAGTTGGCGTGCAAAATCTCTTTCGCACGGTTGTAGGCACCGTCAATGAGTTTGCCTACTTCTTCATCTATGATGCGCGAGGTCTCTTCAGAATACGGCTTGGTGAACATCTGATCCCCACGGCTATCGTAGTAGCTACGGTTGCCGATACGCTCGTTCAGGCCATAGATGGACACCATGGCGTAGGCTTGTTTGGTCACCTTTTCAAGATCACTTAATGCCCCAGTAGAGATTTTATTGAACATTAAGTCTTCCGCAGCACGTCCACCAAGAGCTGCACACATCTCATCTAACATTTGCTCCGTGGTGGTGATTTGGCGCTCCTCTGGGAGGTACCAAGCTGCGCCTAAGGATTGTCCCCTTGGTACGATGCTCACCTTTACCAACGGCGAGGCAAACTCAACCAACCAGCTCACCACTGCATGACCCGCTTCGTGGAACGCAATGGTCCTCTTTTCTTCATCCGAGATAATTTTCGTGCGCTTCTCCAAACCTCCTATGATGCGGTCCACGGCATCCAAAAAGTCTTGGTGGATAACTTGGTCTCGGCCCTTTCGCGCAGCAAACAGCGCAGCTTCATTGCATACATTCGCAATGTCAGCCCCACTGAATCCTGGGGTTTGACGGGAGAGGAAGTCCACGTCGATGCTATCGTCCACCTTGATGGGGCGCAAATGCACATCAAAAATCGCTTTGCGCTCGGTCAAATCGGGCATGTCCACGTAAATCTGACGATCAAAGCGTCCGGCGCGCATCAAGGCCTTATCCAAGATGTCGGCACGGTTGGTTGCTGCGAGAATGATCACACCGCTGTTGGTGCCGAAGCCATCCATTTCAGTGAGGAGTTGGTTGAGGGTATTCTCCCGCTCATCATTCGAACCCATGCTCGCATTCTTACCGCGAGCTCGACCAATGGCATCGATTTCATCTATGAAAATGATTGCCGGGGCTTTCTCTTTGGCTTGCTTAAACAAGTCGCGAACACGTGAAGCACCGACACCAACAAACATTTCTACGAAATCTGAACCGCTCAATGAGAAAAATGGAACCTGTGCTTCCCCGGCCACTGCTTTCGCTAGCAATGTCTTACCTGTCCCTGGAGGTCCCACAAGCAGCGCTCCCTTGGGGATTTTGGCACCGAGGTTCGTGTACTTCTCAGGCGCCTTCAGGAAGGCAACGATTTCTTCAAGTTCTTCTTTCGCCCCATCCAAACCAGCTACATCGCCGAAATTCGCATCGGTGCCTTTTCCTTTCTCGAAGAGTTGCGCCTTGGATTTGCCGATGTTAAAAATTTGGCCACCACCGCCGCCACCTCCGCCGAGGCGACGCATCAACAGCACCCAGACACCTATCATCAGTGCGAAGAAAACAACATAGGTAAGCATTTGCTGCCCCCATTCATTTACAGGCTCGTAGACATAATCAAAATCGTGAGACTCGGACATGATCTTCAAGTCTTCCAGGTAGGCATCGCCCGCTGGTACATTCAACCAATAATCTGCGCCCTGGTATACCGACTTTAAAAGGCCCTCTTCCTCTTCGCCTTCTTCCATCGATTGTCGCACCTCATCCTTTAAAAAGACGCTGGCGCGTTGACCGTCAAACACCAGTCGCTTTACCTGCCCTTCTTCAATTTTCTGTTTAAACTCAGTCCACTGTATCTCGCTTCCACCTTCGCTTGTGTTGAGCATCAGCATAGCCAAGAGCATCACGCCGATGACCCCGTAAATCCAATAGAAATTCATCGAGGGCTTGTTGCTTCCTCCACTGCTCGAAGGTTGTTTTTTCTGGTCTTCCATACTCTTACTCAAACTTCTTGGAGGGTTTCAATGTTCGCGTCTCCCCACAATTCTTCGAGGGCGTAGCGTTGGCGGGCCTCCTCATGGAACACATGCACAACAACATCGCTGTAATCGAGAATCGCCCATTCACCGTTTCTTAGCCCTTGTTTGCCCCATGGTTTTTCGTCCAGCTGCTCGGCAGTCTCATTTTCCACGGAGTTGGCCAACGCTTCCACCTGCGTTTTGCTGGTCCCATGAACCACCACAAACCAACCGGCCACCGCATGAGTGATCTGCCGCAAATCCAAGATGGTGATTTCTTTTCCTTTCACCTCTTGGAGGCCGTGAATTACAGCATTCAACAAAGGAGGGTGTTGGGCCAACGAAGGGGTACTCATGCACTCTTTTTCAATTCGAAAGATACGATGCGGCGACGGTAAGGTGATGCGGTGGAAAGCGAAAACATGCCAACTTTGTACCGGAAATTACAACCCCATGCAACGCACACGCATCCACCTTGAACAAACCGAAAGCACCAATGACATTGGGAGCCAGTGGCTGAGGACGGCATCCCCAGGTGAAATACTGACCATCTGGACGTCCAATCAAACCCATGGGCGCGGTCAACGAGGCAAGACGTGGGAACTATCCCCAGGCCTCGACCTTGCATGGACGGCAGCCGTCAAATGGCCAGCTAATGCACTGACAAGAGACCCGATAGTCCTGAACAAGGCCGTGACCTCCAGCATCCGAAATGCTATCGCCCAATTTGTGGCTGACGCACAGGGCGAACGCAGCGTGGGCATCAAATGGCCCAATGATATCCTGATTCGAAACGAGGCCGATCAATGGTTGAAATGCGCTGGAATCCTAATTGAAAATACATGGCGGGCATCGACATGGGACGGCATGTTGATTGGAGTTGGTGTGAATGTAAACTCTGCTCAAACAGGTGCACAACGCCGATGTGCTTTGTGCGAATTCACAACAACCAATCTGGCCATTGAGCGAGTTGAAGCGCAGTTATCTGAGCATGTCTTGGATGCCCTCCTCATACCAGAACCATCCCAAGGCTTTTCGGAACACTTGGTCGGCCGTGACCAGCGGGAAAAGTATCGCTTCCAAGGCAAAACGGGCATTGGAATCATCAAAACGGTCAGTGCGAATGGGGCGCTGGAAATGGAATGGACTCCAGAAGGAGGCGCAACGAAGCAATTAACGGTCGAACGCTCTGAGGCATTGGAGTGGGATTGGCTTTGGCGGAAATAATAGCGCGCCAGCGTTAAGGCACTGGGAAGGCCTTTTGCGCTGCTGTAGCCATGCCCTGAAATATGCTTTGCAGGGGCTTTTCCGCCATCATTTTCATGAACGGATTCAAATCAGCGTCGCATTGAACATGCAGTGTGCTGACTTCATCGCCTTGGGCTGCAAGGATGACATCGAGAGTGAACCGAATAGGGGTGCCTTTTTGGGAGGCATACCGAACAATGTGCCCCTCCTCGCTATCCAAGCGCTTCAGCACCACCGCAAAACCTCCGGTAACCTTGAACGAGCACGAATCGCCTTCGGCGGAGAATTCGGAAACGTGTTCCGCTGGAAGCAAGGGCTCGAGATTTATCGGTAAGCTGAGGTGCTCGTGCAAAAAAGCAGCCGACCGGCCACACGAAATCACTGGGCTTTCGATGATCATGTGGGTTGATTATTTCGATAGGAATGCTTCACTCCACGCCACCGGATCGCTGTTCCAAGCATCGAGTAAGGATCGCTGCTCGTCATTGAGGTACCCTTCCGCTAATGCTTGATCGAGCATCGTCGAATAATCCGTAAGTGTCAACCACTTGCATTGCGATGTTTTGAATGCCGTTTCTGCAGCGGGGAGCCCATAGGTGAAAATGGCAATGAGTCCCTTGACTTCAACTCCGGCTTTACGGAGCGCATCAACAGCCTTTAGGCTGCTTTGTCCAGTTGAAATCAAATCTTCGATGACGATAACATTGGACAAGACTGAAAGGTCGCCTTCAATGGCATTGCCTAGGCCATGATCTTTGGCCTTGGACCGCACGTAAATGAAAGGGAGACCCAATTCTTGTGCCACCAAGGCTCCCAGTGCAATACCGCCGGTGGCGACACCAGCAATTGCATCCACTTTTCCATATTCCTTTTCCACCGCTTCGACCGTCAACTGACGCACAAAGGTGCGCACGGCGGGATAGCTCAACACCTTGCGGTTATCACAATAGATGGGCGACTTACGTCCGCTTGCCCACGTAAACGGTTCATTTGGACGGAGCTGAATTGCTTTGATTCGCAAAAGGAATTCTGCAACTTTTCGCCTATTTTCAACGGACAAAACCATGGCACGAATGTATGAAGTTTACATCATGAACCGGCCGGTATTTTTTCAAGAAAATACCCCCAATGATGCGCGTTCGCTTATCCTTCGTGAACCGGATAAATCTACCTTAGATGCTTTACCCAATCTCATCCGTCAGCATCAAGATTTAGAAGGTATCGTGCTCCTCTCCTCGGACCCTGATGCGCTTTGGATGAATTTCTGCTATGGCTACCGCGAAATCCTCGCGGCAGGCTGTGTGGTTCGCAACCGCGAAGGCACCTACCTTTGGATTGAACGGAACGGGAAATGGGACCTCCCAAAGGGCAAAGTGGAGCCTGAGGAGAAAATTGAGGATGCTGCAGTTCGTGAGGTAGAAGAAGAAACGGGCATAGGACAATTATCTTTAGTCAGAGACTTGGGCAAGACGCACCACACCTACGAGGAAAACGGAGTTCCGATGCTTAAAACAACGTTTTGGTTCTTGGCAGAGCATGCTGGAGGCAACACGACCGGCGCTCCCCAAGCCATCGAGGGGATTACAGGTGTGCACTGGCTTCCATCACCGACACCTGAAGCTGTGCGAACTGAAGCCTACCCTAGTATACTCGCGTTGATGGACCGCGCTACCGCGACCACTTTCGAGTAATAAGGTTCGCCCTATTCCCTCGGCAGTATGGCCTGCAACCGGCCCTTTAGCCCTTCACTAGGAAGGGGCATGTCACGGCCGACAATCTTACCGTCTTCGTCGAGTACAATCACCTGTGGTACAACGGCCAAACCTAACGACTCCATGACGCGTGGATTGTTCCCAACCCATCCTACGGTTTCATCCAAGGTGCGGCGACCGGATAAAGTCTCCCTCCAACTTTTTTCGTTTTCGTCCAAAGACAACACTACCCAACAGACGTCTCGACGATCCAAGTTGTCAGCAATCTCTGAGAATACTTCCCGTTCACGGGCTGCGAGGCCCGAGCCATTTTTCAATGCCAAAATCACAATCCAAGGCTGCTGACATTGTTCCGCTATGCTACCCAACTCACCATTCGGTAAGGTCCAAGGCAACTCGCCAACAGCATGGCCCTTTCGACCAATCTTCCGAAAATCGCGTAATGCCTCGTAGGCCGTGACCAAGGGCTTGGGAAACGCAAACGTTTCCCACACCGAGCGAACCAGGGCATCCGGCTGTTCCATGGCCTTATCCAACCAAGCCGCTGCCAGCTCGTCAAGCTCGACGTGTTTCCATCTGCCGCCCATAGCCGATGCCAGGGAATCCAGGTCAGCTAAAAAAACTGCTTCGTTCAATTTCTTCCAATCCACTTGCCTCTCCAGCCACCAGCTTCCATGCACAGCGAGCCATCCGGAATAAGCACCGGGAGACGCCAAACGGCTGGCCCATGTCCGATTCGGATCGCCCATGCTACTCACATTCCACAAGGAATCCAGTACGGCCTGGGATAGGCCTGAACCTACCGCTTCATTCAACTTGATCTGCCAAGCCAAATCGCACTCCCATTCCGAGGCACATCGGTCAGCAGCTCGGTCCCAATGTGATTTAAATGCCGCTTCCAGCGCAGCATTCAGCTGCGTAAGTGAATCCCGTCGCTGCACATCGACTCCACTTCGCCGCAACACGAGGAATTCAGCCCGCGAGCGATTCGCACGACGCTGAATGCCTACAAGCGTATCCATCCATTGGGTCGGATGCACCCCGGACCAGTTCGACGAACCTGGGCTTCCCAAGAGACGACGTGCGGTGGTGGCTGCAGCGCTGAGTTGGAGCAAACCTGATTCCTCCGGTCGCACCAAGATCATCCAGGACCACGGCGGAGCGACAAGTTCAAACAAGCCTTCGCCTGCTGGGGCATCCCAACGAAAACCACCCTCCTCGTCTACCAAAATTTCTTCTTGCCAAGTGCCCAATTGCATGGCGGGAAATTCAATACGCTTGACGTGGATAATGCTCGGAGGCCCGCCCTCGAGGTTTATGGTACCCACGATAGTGGATTGAGCACACGATGGTGTGCTTACCAACGCAACGATCCAAACTGCAATCGCGCATGCCAATCGCTTCATTTTATGCATCCGTGACGTCTACATCATCGGGAACAAACGCCGAAGCGTCCCCCCCGTTCTTCAAGATTTCTCGAACCACATTGGAGTGAATGTGGGCAAATTCAGGATCCGTAAAAAGGATTACCGTTTCCAGCGAGGGATGGAGCACCTTGGTCATCTGAGCGATGGTGCGCTCGTATTCAAAATCACCTCCATTGCGCACCCCACGTAAGAGCCATTGCGCGTTGTTTGCGCGGCAAAAATCCGCAGTCAACCCTTCGAAGGAGGCGACTCGCACGTGAGGAAACCGTTCACAAACCGACTCCAACCAAGCCATACGTTGCGCCAATGTGAACATAGAGCGCTTCGCAGAATTCACACCGACCGCAACGATGATTTCGTCAAAGAGAGACACGGACCGTTCCAGAATATTCAAATGGCCGCGTGTAATCGGATCAAAAGACCCTGGAAATACTGCTCGTTTCATAGTTCCTGGTGTTGTCAAGTCATGAACAAACTAAAATGAACGTGTCCGTACTTTCGGGTTTCCACGTAATGCGGACAGCCTGAAACATCCGTTCGTTCTCCGTGCTCCAAGATAAACCAGCCACCGGGCACCAGCAAAGGGCCCTCCAACACCCGAGTGGGCAACTCAGCCAATTCAGGCAAGTCGTAAGGCGGATCGGCAAAAATTAAATCGTACTGGGTCAGCGATCGTTCGATGAATTGCAGGGCATTGCCCCGGACGACGGACCAATCGTCGATGTTCCAGTCCCGGGCCAACGTCGACATCCCTCGCACGGCTTTCGGGTCGCTTTCCACCGATGTCACCGAACCGCAGTCCCGGCTCAAAAATTCCAAAGCCACCATGCCAGTTCCGCCGAACAGCTCCAGGACGTGGAGACCTTCCAAGTCCACACGCGCATTGAGCAAATTGAACAAACCTTCGCGACCGAAGTCCGTTGTCGGCCGGCCTTTAAAACCCTTTGCGATTTTGGGCCTCCGCCCCTTCCATTTGCCTCCGGTAATCCTCATTTCAGTAAATGCATCAGAAGCGCGGATTCGGCCAAATCCGCCTGTGAAGATTCCAGCTCAACCGCATCGAAGAACCGTTCAAACTGCTGAAAAATAGGAGTGCTTTTATCGATGCCGCCCGAGAAAACAACGCGGCATGGTGCGGCCGCAGGATCCAAACCCTCGCGGTGAAACGAATTGACAACATGGTATAGGATGCCATCGCCGGCCAAGTCTTCCGTCACCGAACACCAGCGTAATGCTTCGGTATCGAACCGCATCATTAAGGCACGGCTCCGGGCCACGTCCACACGAACCGTATGCTCCCATCCACCGACCCGAGCATTGTTCATACCCGACTCAATGGCCGCCAAGGTCGAAGACATCCATTGCCCCAACGGAAAAGCCTTCAACAAGAAGTCTTCGCTACCGAAATGTCCCGCCTCAATCAGTGCCAGGCCTTCGCCCAATCGATCGGAAACAAACGTTCGGTGGGTCAAGGCTTGATCTTGCGGTCCGTGTTGCAGGTTCAAGACGTGTGACTCAATACCATCGATAACAGCCACTGGCATCAAGGAGCAGACAGGACGAAGCAAACTAAGCTTGACAGAAGAGGCTGAAGAAAAACGATGAGCAAGGGCTGTGACCTCTCCGATTTCCGAGTCCACACCGCACTCGGCTATGCCATCACCATCAACGGCAATCCAATGCACTCGTTCGCCATCCCAGCCAATGAGCAGGGTGCCTTCGAACGCACAGAATTCAGTTTCGCCAGTTACCATCGGTGTGTGCCTCCGTCAAGGAGCCAAACCGCAAGGTATCTTTTTTTACTTTCTCCCTGCCAAAAGGCGTCGGGTCCTTAACCAAGACCGTCGAAAGAGTCAAACCACCTGACTCAACGCTGTCGGTCTCGAGCAAGAAGCGCTCGCCAGTGAGCGGATTGAACCATAGGCTGTCCACTGCCACGCGGGGCAATTTCTTGGCTTCACGGATTTCTAAGGCGAAATTTTCATCAAAGAAAGAAGTGTAGATGACATCGCGTACTTTGTAAGTACTGCTGTCAGCCGAGATAAGATCTAGGAATGCCTCTTCGGTCATACCGAGCTCTTCCGCCTTGGTAACGAGTTCCTGGCGCGTCAGCACCAAACCCATCTCGCGGCTTTTATCTTCGGGCAACGTATCGTTGAATGAACCCATGTTGAAGCTAACAGGGATGACCGGCTCATAAAGGAACGTTTGCAGCGAATCAAAGTCATTGCAGTAAACGCCATAGATGTCGTGGTGCGCGTCTTGGGCATCACGGATGTCCTTCAAGGCCTGCACCGTTTCGGAGTCGATCCGCGCCTTCAGTTCACGAAATTCAATTTCCTCATCTACGCTGTAAAATACTTCGTAACCCAACCAAAGCGCGGAAACTGTTCCCACAGCCATTAAGATGCGGTACTGCTGGCTGCTCAGGCGTTCAAGCACGATTGGCATGGCCAAAATCGAAACGGCGATCAAGGCCAAAGAAGCCAAAAGCATGGCTGTAGGCTGGCTTTCCAAATCGTCGCCACTGAGGTACTTCACTAAAAAGCTCAATCCTGCAAAAAAGAGGAAAATCGAGACAACGTACTTGTTGATTTCTTTGAAGAATGTATCCATCGAATTTCATTCAAATGGCGTGGGCAAGGATTGCTTCCGCCGTGTAAACCGAATGCAAATCTACGACGATTCCCGACGTCCTCAAATCCTAAGGTGAGGAAGTTTCTTTCGTTTCAACACCACCGCCACCTAACTTCGCTTTCATGGTTGAATCCACCACTCAAGTCGGGGCGTTTATCGATAAAATGGCTGGGCATTTCCTCCATGTACCTACCGACGGCCAAGGGCGGCTGATTCATGCGCTGGCTCGGTTCCATTGCAGCACCCAGCCGCGCTGCGCCATCATGATCCGAGGGTACGCAGGTACGGGCAAGACCACGAGCGTCGGAGCATTGGTCAAGGTGCTCCGGGAATACGGACAACGTCCCGTGTTGCTTGCTCCCACCGGCCGAGCGGCTAAAGTTATGCAGTCGTATGCCCACCTGTATGCTTCCACCATTCACCGCCACATTTACCGCACCAAGCGCAGCAGCGATGGCAACCCGGCGTTCGGCCTTGCACCCAATACCCGGGAAAACACCGTTTTTATTGTAGACGAAGCGTCCATGATTGGGGAAGGGCGCCAACGGAGCGACGGCGGAGGTATGCAGTACCGAAGCCTCCTCGATGACCTGATGGAATTCGTATTCAGTGGCGAAGGGTGCCGGCTGGTGCTCGTCGGCGACGATGCACAGCTACCGCCCGTAGGAGAATCCGAGAGTCCCGCCCTCAATGAAAACCAGATGCGCCGCGATTTTGCCTTGACCGTGGCGACGGTGCGCCTGACCGATGTCGTGCGGCAAGAAATGGACAGCGGCATCTTATTTAATGCTCACCGTTTGCGCTTGCAAATCGATACCGGAAAGGTCCAATGGCCGCAATTCAAGGTCAATGGAATGAGCGACATCCGGCGCATTAACGGTTATGAACTGCAGGAATACATCGAGACGGCTTTTGACCACCACGGCGAGGACAACGTCAGCATCATCACCAGGTCCAACAAACGCGCCCAAGCCTTCAACCAACAGATCCGCCACCGCATTTTGTGGCGCGAGACATCCCTCGAAGCCGGTGACCGGTTAATGGTCGTAAAGAATAATTATCACTGGCTAGCATCGGTGGATACCGTGCCCACCACGCTCCTCGCCAATGGCGATGTGACCGTTGTTACCAAGGTACTCAAGCGATTCGAACGCTACGGCGTGCAATTCGCCCACGTCGAGGTAGAGTTCGCCGATGCGCCTGATTGGGGCGTTTTTGAAGTCATGGTCAACCTCAGCATTCTGGAATCCGACCTGCCTTCCATTCCCTACGCCGACGTACAGATTCTGCAAGAAGCCATTGCGGAAGACTACATTCATTTGGGCTCTAAGTCCGCCATCCTCAAAGCTGTAAAAGCCGACGAATGCTTTCAGGCCCTGCAGGTCAAATTCGCGTGGTCGCTTACCTGCCACAAAGCGCAAGGCGGCCAATGGCAATCTGTCATCATCGACCCCGGCTACATCACAGAAGACACAATCAATACCGAATGGCTGCGGTGGCTGTATACAGCCTTCACTAGGGCGCAAACAGAGCTGGCCCTGCTGAATTTTTCCGACGACTTTTTCGAATGAAAAAAGCCTCCGTAGTGGGAGGCTCTTTCCATAGAGGTAATCGTGTGATCAAGCGAGCTCGCGGGCGCTGAAGTAGAACGCGCCCTCGATGGCTGCGTTTTCATCGCTGTCCGAACCGTGAACCGCATTGGCTGAAATGCTCTCTGCAAAATCAGCGCGGATTGTTCCGGGCGCAGCATCGGCCGGGTTGGTGGCACCGATGAGTTCGCGGAAATCTACCACGGCGTTGTCCTTTTCGAGGATGGCTGCAACGATAGGCCCACTGCTCATGTACTCCGTCAAATCACCGAAGAATGGACGTTCGGCATGAACGGCGTAAAAGGCTCTGGCGTCGTCAATGCTCAGTTGCGTCCACTTCATCGCTTTGATGGAGAATCCAGCGTCGATAATGCGGTCAATGATTTTACCCGTGTAGCCCGCGCCTGTGGCATCGGGCTTAATCATGGTGAATGTGCGGTTTGTGGCCATGGTTTCAGTTTGAATTGCGGTGCAAAAGTACTCCGCATTTCTTTACCCAAAGAAATCAGGGCAACATCACTGTAAGGGATAGCCCTTTCAGGCCCCATGCTATTTGTATCTTTGCACCATGATTTGGACCCTACCACACGACTCTGCGCAAGCCATGCAGATGGAAAATGACTTCGGAGCTCACAACTATCACCCTCTGCCTGTTGTTCTTGACAGAGGTGAAGGTGTTTGCGTGTGGGATTTGGAGGGGAACAAGTTTTTTGATTTTCTCAGCGCTTATTCAGCGGTCAATCAAGGCCACTGTCACCCGCACATTATTGGGGCCCTTACAGAGCAAGCGAAAACCTTGACCTTAACGTCAAGAGCATTCTACAATAGCTCTTTAGGTCCTTATGAAAAATTCATCACGGAGCTCTTTGGATACGACAAGGTACTTCCCATGAATACTGGAGTTGAAGGCGGCGAAACATCCAACAAATTGGCTCGGAAATGGGGCTATATGAAAAAAGGAATTCCAGAAAACCAAGCTCGAATCATTTTCGCCAAAGGAAATTTCTGGGGACGCACATTGGCTGCAATTTCCAGTTCTGATGATCCGGCTTCTTACACTGGATTTGGGCCTTACATGCCTGGCTACAGCCTGATTCCTTATAACGATTTAGAGGCGCTTGAGGCGGAATTGAAAGATTCAAATGTTTGCGCATTCATGGTTGAGCCCATCCAAGGAGAAGCAGGTGTCGTCGTACCAGACAAAGGGTACCTTGCCGGTGTCCGCAAGCTTTGCACCAAATACAACGTATTGTTTATTGCTGACGAAGTACAAACCGGAATCGGACGAACCGGTAAGTTGTTGGCTACAGATTATGAGGACGCTCGACCAGATATTCTAGTCCTCGGCAAGGCACTCTCTGGTGGCGTTTTTCCAGTTTCTGCCGTTTTAGCAGACGACGAAGTCATGCTCTGTATTGGACCAGGCGAACACGGAAGCACATTTGGAGGAAATCCCCTCGCCTGCCACGTAGCAAAAGCAGCTTTGGAAGTTATTGTTAACGAAAACCTGGCTGATAATGCTCTGAATTTAGGGGAGCAGTTTAGAGCAGCCATGCGCGATTTGATTGCAGAAACAGACCTGGTTACCCACGTGCGTGGGAAGGGGCTGCTCAATGCGGTGATCATCAATGACACCCCCGACAGTTCAACGGCCTGGGACCTATGCGTTGCACTGAAGGACAATGGATTGCTCGCCAAGCCCACCCATGGCAACATCATTCGCTTCGCCCCCCCGCTCGTCATAACCGAAGAGGAATTGGCTGCCTGTATCGGCATCATCCGCAAGACGGTTCTGGAGTTTAAGAAAGGCTGATCACAGCCACCCGTGGCTCGCCATCCACTCGTCGTTGTAGACTTTGCCCACGTACCGTGAACCGTGGTCATGGAATAAACACACGACCAGATCCGATGGCTTCAATTGGTCCTTAAGCTGACGCAGGCCTTGGAAGGTACTCCCGCAACTGTACCCCAAGAAAAGTCCTTCCTTGCGGGCGAGTTCACGAGCAGCCAGCGCACCATCTTTATCGGTCACCTTTTCAAAGTGGTCAATGGTGTCAAAGTTCACATTGGACGGCAGGATGTCCTCTCCTACACCTTCGGTGATGTAGGGGTAGATTTCATTTTCATCAAACTCACCGGTTTCATGGTATTTCTTCAAGACGCTGCCATACGAGTCAATGCCCCAAATCTGCACGCCGGGATTTTGATCCTTGAGGTAGCGCCCTGTTCCACTGATGGTACCTCCGGTACCTACGCCCACAACGAAGTGGGTGATTCGACCTTCCGTTTGCTCCCAGATTTCGGGACCGGTAGACGCGTAATGCGCTTCTTGGTTGGAAAGGTTGTCATATTGGTTGCACCAGAAGCTATTCGGGTTTTCTTCTTGACAGCGTTTGGCCACGCTGTAGTAGCTTTCCGGGTGCTCGGCCTCGACGTTGGTCGGGCATACATGAACTTCCGCCCCCATCGCTCTGAGGATGTCAATCTTCTCTTTGGACTGCTTGTCACTCATGGTACAAATGAGCTTGTACCCCTTCACTGCGCACGCCAACGCAAGCCCCATACCTGTGTTTCCGCTGGTGCATTCAATGACGGTGCCGCCCGGCTTGAGGTGTCCTTGCTTCTCGGCGTCTTCCACCATCCGCAAAGCCATGCGGTCTTTGACGCTGTGGCCGGGGTTGAAATACTCCACTTTCGCGTAAACCGGACAAGGGAATCCGTCAACAATGTTTTGCAGTTGAATCATCGGCGTATTGCCAATGGTCGAAAGGATGTTGGAGTGAACGTTACGGTGTACTTGCATCAGAGTCAAAGGTACTACTGCGAAACGAGGATGAATCGAAAATTCTTGACAATTCAACGGTTGTTTTTCACGGTAAAATCAACGGTTCATCCGCAATGCCTCAGCTGGGCGAATCCGCAGCGAGGCCAAACTCGGTAACCACATCATCAACGCGCACGAAGCGAAGGCCAACATCTCTACTCCGACAAGATACCAGGCATCTACTCGAACCGGAACAACGTCCAAGTAATACGCTTCTGGGTTTAAGGCGACCCAACCGGTAGAAGACTGCAAGAAAACCAACCCAAGGCCAGCCATATTCCCCCAAAGAAAGCCCCGTCCAATGATGCGCACAGCCTGCCAGAAAAACACCCGCATCACCTGAGCATCAGGCATACCCAAGGCTTTTAACATGCCGACCATAGGGCGGCGTTCCAGAATGAGAATTAGCAAAGCGGAGGTCATATTGATGACAGAAATGAGCACCATCAAACCGATGATGATTTCTACATTTAAGTCCAACATACCCAGCCAAGTGAACATTTCGGGCGCCTGCTGGAGCACCGTTTCGGTTCTCCAACCGATGGGTAGGGCATCGTACACCTGCGCCTCCACATCCCACAACTCCGCCCCAGGATCTAAATACACTTCCAATCCACTGCAGGCTGCCTGCCAGCTCCCTCCCAAGCGTTCCCATCCCCATGCACTGTCGGTCACGTAGAGCCGAATCGAATCTGGGATGATCCGTTCGTTGGCGTCCTGTCCTACCGCCGTTACCATGAATTCAGCACCTGGTTCTGGAACCAAAGACGCCGTTGCACCCACCACCTCGCGTGTGGTCTCCCATGGACCGGAAGAGCTGCGCTTGTGCCACTGATACGTCGGAGCTGTGCGTGAACCGTAAGAACGCAACTCCAAGGCTGCACCGTCAGTAATCACTTGCATTTCCAGTCCCCAACCAGCCGATTCCTGCAACCACGCAGCAGGCAGGAACATGAACTCTTGATCGTACTCTAGTAGCCCCGTTCGGTAGGTGCCTACCAATCGAAAATTGCGCGGACGAAAGCCATTGGGACCTCCGACGAGGTAAACTGTAAAGCGCTCCCCTATCACAAGCTCCAACCGCTGGGCTTGGTGCACCGAAAGCACTGCGCCATCTTCTCCAAGACTTAAGCTTCCTTCGACCACGAACCGTTCTAGGAACGCCTGCGTCGTCTCATCATTCAGCCCTTTGGCCACCACGCCTTTGACCCCGCTCTGCGACTCGAGAATGCCTGGCATCGTGTAAAACGGGTGCACCGCACGCACACCATCGAGACCGGCCAAAATAACTTCGATGTCTGGCCTACGTTGGATTTTTTGATCATCGTTGTCGGCGTGCAGCACCTGCATATCCGAGCCAAACCCGACCACCAATTCTTTCACTTCCTGCTGAAATCCGTGCACAATGGACGTCGCCACCACAATCAAGGCCATGCCAATGGTCACCCCGACGGTCGCGATACGCACAACCGGCCGGGACCAGGAAGCAGTTGACGACTTGGCGCCGAGGCGTTTCGCAATTTTTTGGGAAAGGGAAGTAGAGTTGGGCATCGTATACGCGTTGCCAAATTACGTTGGTACATTCGTCCTGTGAAGAAAATCCTCACAATATCCATGGCCTTACTCCTGGGAAACGTGGCATCAGCGTCCCGTGACAGCTTGGTAATCGACTCGCTCAATGGGGTGCTACACGTGGCCGAACGCACCGTTCCGCCTCGTCCCGTGCGACTGGGCAATGAAAATATAAAGGCCCTGTATGAGGCGTGCAGTCGTGCACGCGTGGCCGTGGTTGCAAATCAAACCTCCGTCATCGGAGACGGTCGCAGAGGCGCTCCCGTTCATTTGGTGGATACGCTGCTGGCCTTGGGCATCGATGTGCGGAAAGTCTTCGCGCCCGAGCACGGATTTCGCGGAGATGCCCACAACGGGGCCAACATCAATGATAGCAGCGACCCCGCTACTGGCCTTCCGATATTAAGCCTGCACGGCACATACCGCAAACCGACCGCAAAAAGCCTGGAAGATGTCCGCATGGTCATCTTCGACATCCAAGACGTCGGTGCACGGTTCTACACGTACCTCAGTTCGCTTTTCTTGGTCATGGAGGCAGCAGCCGAAAACGGCAAGGTCGTTGTCGTTTTAGACCGTCCCAATCCCCACGGACATCAAATTGCCGGGCCCATTCGCTCCGAAGAATGGAAATCCTTCGTTGGGAAGGTGCCCGTGCCCGTGTTGCACGGCATGACCTTGGGGGAGATGGCCCGGGTATTCAACGGCGAAGGGTGGCTGGAAGGAGGCATCCATTGCGACTTGATCGTGATTCCGTGTGAGGGCTATGCCCACAGCGATGTGTGGTACCCGCGCATTCCGCCATCTCCGAATTTGCCGACTCCTGAAGCCATTGCGCTGTACCCTTCGCTCTGCCCGTTTGAACCCACGGTAGTCAGCGTCGGACGTGGCACCCCGAATCCGTTTGAATGCATCGGCATGCCGAAAGGCGCGTTGGGTTCGTTTGCCTTCACGCCTCAACCGGTGAAAGGAGCGGCGCCCCACCCCAAGCACGAAGGCACCTTGTGTTTCGGACAAAACCTGCACGGGTTGGGTCAAGAATGGATGAGCTCACCCAGTAGTTTTTCTTGGAACGTCATTCCGGATTATGCCCACATGTGGGAAAGCACAGTACCCGAGGAAACCTTCATCACCACCTCTAGTTCATTGGCGCGGCTCAGCGGGAATCTATCGCTCGAACAGGTACTATCCGGCGAGATGAAAATGCATGATTTTGTAGAAAGCTGGTTACCGGGGCTGCGCGCATTCGAGGACCTGCGTCGCCCCTACCTTATCTACCCCGTGCAACGCTTGACCCCGTAAAAGGGTTCAAGTTGTAAGACTCCACCTCAGCTGTATCTTGCAGCACTGAATCCAACGACAATGACCGCAAATCGCATTCATTTCAGCCTGCTCTTCGTCGCCTTTATTGGCGTCCTGACCGGTTGCTACAAGGCCCCTGAGTTCATCAATCCTGTCTACTCATGCGAGTGCGGGACTGTCACGTTTGGCGAGAGCTTATACACTCTCAAAATGGCAGAAGCAGTGGTCCCCGACAGCTTGGAGCCGATGTCCAGGAGTTACCACATCGTCGCAGACCTGCGCACACCTGACGAAGTCGATGCGCACGCAGCAGCCCACGATTTAACCTTCCACTTTTCGTTTCCGATCTTGGACGATTTAGTGTATTACGTTCAACAAGAAGACGTGCAGCACCTCGTGCAGGTCATCAACCACGGTGACGACCTCTTCCCCATCCGCAATTACAAAGCAACGGACGGATCAATCGTCATAAACCCTGCTTACAATGGCGGTGAAGAAACCGTGGAATTCAATTTGTCCATTCGAGAGTCAGTGGACAGCATCTTGGTCGGGTTGCCCATCGCGTTTACAGGTACTTTCACCGGAATTATTGATTAAGGCTTAAGCCGAGACTGGTACTGAAATTACGGTGTCGCCTGTCGTCACCCAACAGGAGTCTCCTGGCTGTGGTTTGACAGAAACCGACCCCGTAAACGTACCGAACGTAGGAACCACTAGCACACGTCGCTCAGCACTGTACCACCAACAAGGCAACTTTAGACTCTGCCTCCCTTTTCCAACCAAACTCAACGCCGGATGCAAATGGCCAGAGACGCCATACCTTCCGTCGGGCAGATCAGCCACATCATCTGGATCGTGGACAAACATCCAATTGCCATGCACCCAACGCGCACTGCGTTCCAAGCGCACTCCATCGAAAGCCGAAGGATGCAAGATGTCGTGGTTTCCTTCCACGAGCCGAAATTCCTCAAACCAGGGCTCGGCGTTCAAGTCAGACAACCAAGCCTTGAACTCTAACCACTCACTGTTCTCTTCACTGTGAAACAAGTCACCCAACACCAACAAACGCTGCGGTCGGTGGCGTGAGACGAGAGCGGAAAGACGCTCGAGGGTGTTGGTGTTGACGGCATTCGGTACTGCGATGCCATGGCGGCGAAAATGCGCCGCCTTCCCCAAGTGCAGGTCCGAAACAATCAACGTCGATTCCGAAGGCCACCAAATGGCCCGATCTGGGAGGAACTCCCAACCGGATGCGGTCATCGCATCCAATTACTGCTGCTGCTTGACCAAGTTCAAGGCAAAACCCACGCGGAACCAATCGATTTGCTGAGCAGAATAGGCGTGGTTCGTCACAATGGTGGCTGTGCGCGCGTACAGGTGTTCCACTTCCAGGGTCCGCGGCCTAGCAGGAGCAAAGGCATCCAAATCAAAAATCATGGTGTGGGATATCGGTGGAGCGCAAAGGTAAGCAGTACTTTCGCAATGCATGAAACGAGAGTTGCTCATTGAAATGGCCAAAATTGCCGTGCGTTCCATCCGTGGGAATCGGCTGCGCACGGGCCTAACAATTGGCATCATCGGGCTCGGAATTATGGCCTTAATCAGCATGACCACGGCCACCTCATCGTTAGAAGCGAATGTCGTGGAGCAATTCTCGTCGCTGGGCACTGATGTGTTCACCTTTGCACAGAAAACCGAAACCGGTGTGACCCGCGGACGGCGGGTGACGATGGGAGAACCCATCACCTATGAAGAAGCGCGTGCTTTTTCGAAAGAAGCACCTAACGAGTTGACCGTAGCCTACTCCATCTTCGGCTCAGCTGAAGCAACGCTGACCAGAGGGACTGAGCGCACCAATCCAAACATTCAGGTACTGGGAATCGAAGAAAATTACCTCCACGTCAGCGGCTTTACCATTGCACGTGGACGAAATTTCACCCGGCAAGAAGCCCAATCCGCGAACCGTCTAGCGATGATCGGTGCGGATCTCGTCAATGAATTGTTCAATGACTGGGAGGAGCCCGTAGGCGCTGAATTCTCCATCGGGGCCCAGCGTTACACCATTATAGGTGTACTCGAAGCCCGGGGCCAAGCGTTTGGAATGTCCCAAGACAATCAATGCTACATTCCCATTCCCTGCGTTCGGCAGCAATTCTCAGACGATCGACGGAGCTACCGCATCGTGTGCAAATCCCCGCGCCCGGAGGACGTCATGGAATTGGCGGAGACCGCTGTAGGCGCGATGCGCGTTGTCCGGCGAGATCGACCGGGCGAAGACCACTCCTTCAATCTGACAATGAGCAACAGCATGGTCTCAACCTTGGAGGAAGCGATTAGCGGAATTACAGCAGCGGCTTCCATCATTGGCATCATCACATTATTCGGAGCTGGGATTGGCCTGATGAACATCATGCTGGTAAGCGTATCGGAGCGTACACGAGAAATTGGAACCCGTAAGGCCTTAGGCGCCTCGCCTCGCGCGATTCGGATGCAATTCCTCATCGAGGTCATCATTATCGGTCAGCTCGGCGGCGCGGTGGGGATTGCTCTCGGGGTAGCCGCCGGCAACGGCATTGCGTATGCCATGGATACGCCGTTCGTGCTACCGTGGGGATGGATGACGACCGGTGTCGCCTTGAGCTTGATCACCAGCCTTATAAGCGGCTATTATCCGGCACGTCAAGCTGCTCGACTCGATCCCATTGTAGCCCTCGGACGTGAGTAATCAGCTGATCTCTCGCTCCAGAATTCCCGCCATCCGTGCGCGTTCCTTGGAGATAAGCGCTTCGGACTGACTGTCCGACGACCCAACTGACCCAAGTAGCTCTTGCCAATCGGCCTCATCACGCGCAGGAACTGCGCCCTCATGAATGGACTGCCCCGCAATGTCCAAGGACAGCACCAAGAACTGTTCCATGTAACGCACTTGCAGATTGCAAAGCGTATTGCCAAACCGCACAAGGACATCGGGGTCCAGTGTGGCGGCCATCGCTGTTCGCAAGCGGCGAATGTTTTCGACGTGGTTGCGTAACAGCAAGACAAAGTTTTCACCAGTGGGCAGCAATGCGGGTAAATCAACCGGCGCACCCAATGGTTGAACGTCCAACACCCGCCCTACATCACTCAACTCGACCAACCGGTTCACGCGGGACCGAAACAAGGTCGGAATGACAGGCTGACGCATAAAGTGGTCGCGGACTGCAAAAGCCTCTGCATCCAACCGTTCCATGATTTCCTCTTGCTCAACTGAATCATTCAATCCGAGCAGCGTAAGTGCTGTTCCTTTGTCCATGCGCTTTGAGTTAGCAGAAAGTGAAGATACGCCAACAAACAAGATATCCCTCGACTCATTGGCATTCCCTTGTTAAATTTGAAGCAAAACAAAACAATCGATGAAGATGATTTCGTTTGCGACGATCTTGATGACAGGAGCTGCATTGCTAGCATGCGGCGATGCCGCCACAAAGACGGACAAGTCCCCCTCAACGAAGACCAAAACGGTTGAACCGGCTGCTGACGCAGCGCAAGAGACCGAAGTTTCTGCCCTTTATAAAAGTGGGGTTACTGATGCAAATCGAGGCGATAAGACGGGAATGGTTCGGATTCATGGTACAATCAACCAACCGGCAGGAGGCGAGGTGACGTTGTACGAAACAGAAGGTCGCAACACCATAGAGGTTGCCAAAACACGCCTGTCCAACCGGGCCTTTGATTTTGGCGAAATCGAAGTCAGCCGGGGGTTCTACAAAATCAGCCTTAACGGAGATACCAACGCCTCAGATATTATTCTGAATCCCGATGAGCCGGATGTCGAGCTGACGTTCAACTCCTCGCGGTTGTCCGCTAACAAATCTGCAGCTGGTTCTAAAGAAAATACCGCGTGGTTTGCCTACCAGTCCAAGGAAAACATGAATAACAGCGAGGTTCGCAAACTGCGCAGCAGCATCAAGGACGCCGGTGCCTTCCGCGCTCGAATCGAGGAGCAAATAAAGCAAAAACAACTGGAACTCGTAGACCAGCAACATGCGCTCATGGTTCAGTATCCCGACACTTACTTGGCAAAATACTTGGGGTGGAAGAACCCAAAATACCCCAGCAACCAAGGTCGGTTTTTCGAAGACATTGACCCCCTCGATAACAGTGCTGTGCGTTCATTCGCTATCAGTGATCGCGTCCAAAATATGATGCGCACGTTCAGCGGAGGTACCGATAGTGGATTCCTCGCATGCATCGATTTGGTGAAGGCTCATTTCGAGCCAAACCCCATCGCACTAGAGAGCGTGCTCTACACAATGCTAGATGGTTTTTACAACACGGGCAAGGAGACCATTTGTCAGTATATCCTAGACAACTACATCTTCGACGAGGATTGCGGCGCCGACTTGAGTGACGCCATCCGAATCCGTGCTCAAGGCATCATCAATCTTCAACTGGGCAAGACGCCTCCTAACTTTCAAATCGATAAATGGGACGGTGGCACACTGGATTTGTACGAGACGTGCGCCCAAAATGAATACACACTACTTATGTTCTGGGCATCGTGGTGCCACAAGTGCGAACAGGAGATTCCGAACCTCGGCCCAGTGTACACTAAGTACGGATACAAGGGATTCGAAATTGTAGGCGTCAGCTTAGACCAAGTGCGCAATACATGGGAGAAAGCCATCAACGACAACGGCATGACCTGGCAGAACGTTAGCCAACTCCAAGCATGGAACAGCCCCGTAGTTTCGGAATACAAAGTAACCGCTACACCGACCTACTTCTTGCTGGACAAAACGGGCAAAATCGTACTCAAGCCTAAGCGCTATTTTCAAGTGGACAAGTTCCTCTCGGAGATGTTGAAGTAGTCCTCGCCCACCGCTTTACCGATCGACTTCAGCCAATTGAAGGATGATGCCATCGGATAATCCAACCTTCGGCACGTAGATTTCTTTCGCTGCCGCGAGGCCCATGACACTTCGGTAGATGATGCCTGCCGGCACAATCACGTCGGAACGGTTGTGCTTGAAACCAAACGCTTGAGAGCGTTCTTGCACCGGTACTTTTTTGATTCGTTCGATCCACTTTTCAAGAGTCGCTAACGACAACGGCTTGTTTTTCTTAATTCGAGCGAGCTTGTGGTAACGGTTTATGTTGCCCCCAGTGCCCACGATTGTCAGCCCTTTTTGTTCCACCTCCTTGTCGATGAACTTTTTGATGCGCTTCCACTCGTCAACATCCACGGCGTCGTTGAGCATTCGAACAGCTCCAAGCTTAAAACTCTTGCGTGCAACGCAGCTCCCGTGATTCATTACCGACAACTCGGTCGAGCCTCCTCCAACGTCAACGCACAAAAGGTTCGTCTCCTCGCTCCATCGGTTGTTGGCAAAGTTGCTAAGGATCAAGTCCGCCTCCTCTTTCCCTGTGATCAACTCAATTTCAATTCCTGAAGCCTCCAGTACCCGATGGATGACTGCGTCCTTGTTCTCGGCCATGCGGAGTGCGCTGGTTGCACAGGTGCGAAATCGGGCAACGCCATGGACGTCCATTAATAGCTTGAACGCCAACATGACCTGAGAAAGGTGCTTGACTACTGAACCGGAAAGCTCTCCGGAATTGAACACCTTGGAACCCAAGCGGAGTGGAACGCGGTAATAAGCAACAACCTTTTCGTGAGTGGCCTGCCCTGCCTTCCATTCCAACTCCTTGACAAGCAGCCTGACGGCATTGGAACCGACATCTATGGCGGCATAACGCTTGCTGCTGGGATGCTTCGATTCGCCCATGGTTACGTATCGTTTTTGTTCAAATACCTTTCATACAACTCATGCTGGCAGTCGAGCTGGATGCTTTTGGATCGTCCAGCGATGAATTTATTTCGGAGTTGAACGTCCAATTTACGAGCGCGCACATTGTCCTTCAATTGCAGCTCCAACATGGCACCAACCTGAGCTTGCAACAGTGGATCCCGAATGGGAACACTCACCTCAACGCGGCGGTCGAGGTTGCGGCCCATCCAATCCGCTGAACTTAAAAAGTAAAGCGGATTGTCATCGTTCGCGAAGTACAGCACGCGGCCGTGCTCGAGGTCGCGTCCAACGATGCTCCGTGCACGAATGTTTTCACTTAATCCTTCAACACCCGGCTTCAGCGAGCAAATGCCGCGAACAATCAAATCCACCTTCACCCCTGCACGGCTCGCTCCGTAGAGCAATTCAATCATAGCAGCGTCAACAAGGTTATTGAGCTTCAAGATGATCCTACCCTTTCGTCCTGCTTTGACGTGTTTTATTTCCTGCCGAACCAATTGAGCAAAATGCGTTCGTGTCGTATACGGACTGACAACCAAGTGCTTGAAGCGAGGGCGCTCGTAATTGTGAGCAAAAAAACTAAACAAGTCCGCCACCTCCTGTGTGATGCACTCGTCGGAAGTGAGGTAACCAAAGTCGCAGAACACCTTGGCCCGCTGCTCATGGAAGTTACCAGTGCCGATGTACGCTACACGGCTGGTGGTTGCACCTTGCCGGCGGGTGATCAAAAACAACTTGGAATGCACCTTCAGACCCGTCACTCCAAACCCAACTTGAATTCCCGCTTCTTGCAGCACATTGGACACGCGGATGTTATTCTTCTCATCAAAACGCGCATAAAGTTCAATGACTGCGTACACCTTCTTACCGTTGTGCGCAGCATTGACTAGGGCATTGATAATACGCGAGTTGTACGCGACGCGGTAAAGGTTTATGTGAATGGATTCAACCGCGGGGTCAATGGCCGCTTCGCGCATCAAATCCACCACGTGTCCGAAATCGTGGTAAGGATAATTGAGCAAGATGTCCTTGCGCAACACCTGCTGTATCAAGCTGCTCTTGCCTTGCAAAAGGGGGTGCTGAACCTGTTTTCTACGTCGGAAAACTGCGTCTTCTCGACCAAAGTCTGGAAAACTGATAAGGTCCTTTCGGTTGTGGTATCGGCTTCCGGCAATGACGTTGTCAGCCGCCCCCAGTTCCAGCTTTCCTTTAACAACTTCAAGCATGGCCTCTGGCATGGTCCGGTCGTGAATCACGCGAACAAAATCTCCTTTTTTACGGGCGGCAATGCCGGCGGACATTTTGTCCATCAAGGACGTCGCCAAGTCATCATCCATGTCAATTCCCGCATCGCGGGTCACTTTAATGGTGTGAGCGACCACCGCGACCGGTCTAAACAAACTGAACACGCGACCGAGTTCGTTGCGAATAACATCGTCTATAAAGGTGACATGGTGCCCGTCTTCAGCCGAAGGTAAAATGACAAACCGCGGCAAATGGTGTGGAAGCTGAATCAAGGCATACTGGGTTTCTAAACCACTTGCACCTTCCACAGTCAAGGCCACCACAAAGTACACGACACCATCCTTCAAATCCGGGAATGGGCGGTCCTCATTGATCATGATCGGCACCAAGTGCGTACGTATGCGCTGCTTGAAGTAGTTCGTCGCGAATTCACGTTGCGTATCCGAGTACTCGTGCTCATTCAAGATGCGGATCTTAGCTTCGCGCATCGCGCCCAACACCGTTTCGTAGGCCTCGTTGTATTGACTTTGCAATTGCAGGACGCGCTCACCTACTTCGCTCAGCGTTTCTCGCACACCAAATCCCAAGGTCGTGGTCGCCTTCTCATCAACGAGCAGCGCCCGATGCAGATTGGCCACTCGCACCCGGAAAAACTCATCCATGTTGTTCGAGAAAATGCCCAGGAAGCGCACGCGTTCAACCAGTGGATTGTCGTCACGTTCGGCCTCTTGCAAAACGCGGTGGTTGAACGCAAGCCAACTTAATTCGCGGTTAATGTAGCGGATTTCAGGAGCGGCGGCATTCATGGAACGAAGGTAAACGCTGCACGTGGAATTCACTGCCCTGCGCGTTCAAACCACGCTCTAAATTTTGCCTCAGCCGACGCTGAAGCTTTCATGTGTAATTGAACAGATTCAGTCCCGCGCTGAAATTGCACCACCACCCCCTCTTCTTTAGTACAAGTGAGTTCTTCACTCCAGCGCATAGGAATGGCATAAACCTCCAGGCGCACTTTTGTGTATGCAATCAAACCGGCGGACGTGCGTGAAAAATTAATAGACGTGCGTTCGGACAGGTCCTGCCTAAGCGTCTGCAAGTCGTCAATTCCCTCCACGTGAATCAAATCCAGTTTAGGTGAACCAACGGACAATCCCCCGAGGGTTTCACGGACGCCGCGCCACCATGGTAACCGCGCACCGCCCACCTCAAAAATTGCCTTCCATCGGTTCGGGTCGTTGTACGTGACGTTCCAGAACATCATGGCACGGAATCCGGGTTGCACGGAAATTTTTCACCCAGTCGGTTCCAGTGGCGCTGAAAAACACCGTCCGGATCGTAACGTTCAGCCTGCCAGTCCACGTCGAACTTGCGCTGTGGACGCGGATCGTTTCCTATGCCTGCAACGTACAGCCAATTGCATGTGTTGCTGCATGGATCAAAGTCAATCAGCCAGCGTTCAAACCACGCCGCGCACGCGCGCCAGTCCAAACCCATGTCGTGAATGGCATACGAAGCGACATTTTGACGGCCCCGGTTCGACATGAATCCCGTAAGGCGCAATTCGTGCATATTGGCGTTCACGTAGGCACTTTTGGTATTGCCCGAGCACCAATCCTTCCACTGCAAAGGGTGATGAGTCACGGGATTGCGCGGGGCATCTTTCAAACCGGTCTTGTGCCAAATGCGGTCGCTGTGTTGCATGGCTATGAATCGGAAATAGTCGCGCCACAAAAGCTCAAAAATTAACCAGTACGTACTCTCATTGCTTTCAACGTCGTCCTCGTATTCCAACACCGCATGGTATACGCTTCGCGGGCTCAAACAACCCAGCGCCAACCACGGGCTAAACTTGCTCGAGTAATCCCACCCCATCATGCCGTTGCGGGTTTTTTTGTAGGTACTGAGGGCACGCGTGCCCCAGAAGTAGTGCCGTAACCGCTTCATGCCGGCTTCAGCACCACCATCAAAAAGCATGGTTGTCTTCGGCAACCCGCTCATCCGAGCTGGCGATTCCACTTCAATCCCTTCGTCCGGTAGTTCACTTGGCGGTGGAGGAATGGTGGGTACGGGGTGGATATCCCGAACGATTAGCCCACGTTTCTCCACCTTTTTTCGGAAGCGCGTAAAAATTTCAGGCAAGTCCTCCACGTCAAAAGGCAAGTCCTCGGGGTGCACCAAAGTGGCCCCTTCGAAGGTGTAATGCGGCAGCGCATCGGCCACTTTCGCCGCAGTTACCTCTTCCTCGTGCGTGTGGCAGCGTTGCGAATACACGGCCTGGCAGGACCACACTTGAGCGGCCTTTACAATCGTAACATCCGGGTCGCCCTGCAGAATCATTAGTTGATTGCCCTGCTCCCTCAGTGTTTTATCCAGCGCGACTAAGCTCTCGGCTAAAAAGCGAGCACGGTGCTCGCCCATGCGTTCCGGGCTCCGGCTCCATCGATTGGATTGCGGCATAACAAAGGCAAAAACCGCCTCATCAGCTTCAGCACACAGGGCCGTCAGTGCGGGATTGTCTTCTAACCGTAAGTCCTCTCGAAACCAGTATAACGCTCGCATCACAATTCTTCTATTCGATTCAAATTCATTTTAGCGCTCTCCAGCAACGCATGCTGCTTCTCGGGAGCCATCTTATCCCATGTTCTGTATGCCATCCCGATGCGCGGATTACGCTCGAGTTTGGTGCGGTTGCGCACGTGAAAATGCCAGTACAAGCCATTGAACGGACAGGCTTCTTCACCGGTCTTTGTGTCCGCTTTGTAGTGACAGTTTTTGCAGTATGGACCCATTTTCTTGATGTACTGCGCACTGCTCACATACGGCTTGGACCCCACAATACCGCCATCGGCAAATTGGCTCATCCCCCGCGTGTTCGTGATTTCCACCCATTCAAGCGCATCGATGTACACCCCGAGGTACCAGCTGTCCACCTCATCCGGATCAATGCCTGCCAACAAAGCGAAATTACCCGTGATCATCAACCGCTGGATGTGATGGGCATACGCATGCTCCATGGTCTGTTCGACTGCGTGCGAGAGGCATGCCATCTTTGTATCTCCGGTCCAAAACCAGCCTGGTAACGGCCGCTTGTGTTCGAAAAAGTTGAGCCCTGCATAGTCAGGCATGTGCGCCCAGTAGACGCCGCGCATGTACTCACGCCAGCCGAGTATTTGCCGGATGAAGCCTTCTGCTTGGGAAATACTGACGCGTTCTGGGTGGTTCCGCCACGCAATTTCCACAGCGCGGTTGACCTCGTCGGGGCTGAGCATTTTTGTGTTCATCACGAAGCTAAGGCGGGAGTGATACACGCTCCAGCTGTTCGGTGTCAAGGCATCCTGATAATCCCCGAAATGAGGCAGCAGCACGTCGACGAAATACGCCAGTAAGTCCAGTCCCTCCTCTCGTGTTAAGGGCCAACCCCATGAAGCAGGGTCCAGTTGACCTGTCGTTTTAACCCCTGCTGATTCGACGAGCGCCCGGAGCGGCGTCACATCCCGATGGTACAATCTCGGGAGCGGGATGATGTGGTCTTTTGGCAACTTCTGGCGGTTGCTGGCATCGAAATTCCACTGTCCACCTTCCGGTTCCCCAGTCGCATCCATGAGGATGCTGTGCTTCGCGCGCATGGACCGGTAAAAATTCTCAAGCCTGTACGTCTTCTTACCTCTGAAAAAGTCGGCCAATTCAGTTCGGTGGGTGTAAAAGTGCTCCGTGTCGGCGCACTCCGTTTCTACTCCTCTGGCATTGCATTCAGCCCCCAACGCTTTCAGTGCTTCTTCCAGCCGGTATTCATCCGGCTGTTGCCAGCAGAACCGGCGGGCTCGCACGTTATCCAGGATGCGGTGCACGTTCGCCGCGAAGGATTGCTCGTTTTCGTCGTCATCCAAGGTGATGTAATGCACGCGGTGACCGAGCGCTTGTATCCGTTGCGCAAAGAGCCGCATGGCTCCGAAGAATGCCACAACCTTCTGGATGTGGTGCCGGGCGTAGTCCGTCTCGGAACGAACTTCCATAATCACGAACAATCGATTTGGCTTGGCGCCTCCGGCAAACCAGCTGTGATTCTCATTCAATTGATCACCACAAATCAAAGCGACTTCCTCAGCCTGGTGCGCATCACGGCACGCCGAAATTGTTTCGTTCCAATTCATGAAACCTTAGCTTTTCTGCACCGATCGGAACAGTACTTTACATCGTTCCAACACCGCTCCCATTTCTTGCGCCAAGCGAATGGTCGTTGACAAGCGACGCAAATCTTATCCGGGGGAAAGTGGGCTCGGCGCATGGGTGTATAACCCTGTCACCAACGAGATGTTTTCACATCAACCCTTCTGCAGTGCCTTCAATTCCGACCAGCGCATCGGCATCGGTTTCGCAGCCACCGCCTTCGGTACATCGAGGTCTTGCAGAAAGCGCAGCACCAATTCGTTAAAGACTTCCGGTGCTTCGATGCTGCAGACGTGGCCGCAGTTTTCAATTACCGCTAGGCGCATGTTTTTCTGAATCTCCGTGAAGCGCTTGGCAGAACCGAAGAAAATGTGATCTTGGCTGCCCATCACCACCAGTCCCTTTTTCATCACTGGCCTATTGACGTAGTCACTGATTAGACGAAAAAACGGCTTGTACAGCTCAACCCATTTCATGTATTCGCGGGTGGTCAAACGGCGGCTTTGGCGGCGGAAAATATACCGACTTAACCGGTGGTTACGGCGAGGCAACACGATGAAACTGAACAACCAGTACAGCGCGCGGTAAGGGAGAATGTAAGAGAGGAATTTACCCGAATGCACAAACCAATGCATGGCGCGGCTGCCATCGAAAATCGCCCCGGCCATAATCATCCTGTCCACCAAATCAGGCCGCTCAATGTCGATTTTCTGCAAAATGACGCTGCCGATACTGAGGCTCATAAAATGTGCCTTTTTGATGCCAAGGTGATCGGTCAAAAT
The DNA here is from genome assembly GCA_002690915.1 of Crocinitomicaceae bacterium. GTDB lineage: Bacteria > Bacteroidota > Bacteroidia > Flavobacteriales_D > Sanyastnellaceae > UA16. Next base: position 5,091 of record NZGF01000027.1, on the reverse strand, counting down.
AAGAATGTCCTCGGCCACGATATCAAAATCATACGCAGGGAATTCAGGCAAAATATCCTTACTGTATCCATGGTCCCGAAGGTCAATCAGAAGAAGCCGAAAGTGCGGGGCGAACGCTTCAATCTGAAACTTCCATGTGCGGATGCTGCCGCCTGCCCCATGCACAAAAACCAACCACGGAGCATCGGGATTCTCTGCGATGACCTCGTGATGCAACAGCGTATGGCCGTTGATGTCTTGTTTGGGTTTGGGTTTAGCTTCAGGCATTGGGTGCAAATTTCGTCGAAAATCTTAACCGTCCCTCCACCCGGCTTTGAAATCCTGCATGACTCCGGGAGGATACACTTCAGGCTTCGCATAGGCAAGGCGGTGAATCTTGTCCGTACGGTGGTATCCGTCCAGCGAACTCATTGCAGCCACGCCTAGGGATTCGATGTCCAAGTACCCATCCGCAGCAAACGCGTCCTCCGGGAATTCAACCCACCGAATCTGCCCCACGACGAAGCGGCACCGGTTCTGGGGAATTTCCCATTCGTCGACTCGCTCCAAACCGATGCGCACCGGGCTTTCCTTTACAGCTGGCGCATCAAATCCGCATCGATAAATCGGTGTGAACCCGACCGCCTCAAACTCACTCTTCGACTCTGGATACCGCGCACTTACCTGATGGGCCTGCACCGTGTGAGTGCAAGGGACATGGTTGATGGTGTAACAACCCGTTTCGCGGATGTTCCAATATGTATGGCTGCCACGTTCCCGATCGACAGGGGGCCGCAGAACCATACCAAGCAATGCCGGATCCGAACCCAAATGAACCACCGAACTGACGATGCTCAAATTGTGGATACCGTCATCGTTAGTGGTGCCAATCAGATTGACACTTTTGAAACCGCTAAGCGCATTCACCAGGCGGCCGCGCTTTCGGTGCGGCATCAATTCCAAGTCGTGATCGTTCAGGGTTTTGAAAGCGCTCATTTGCGAATGCTTCCAATGCCTCCGTCAGCGGTGTAAACCTGTCCGGTAACAAAGTTTGAACCGCCGGCCAACAGCCATGTGGCCAGAGAAGCTAAATCACTTGTCTTACCCACTGTTTTCAGCGGATGACGCTCTGCTGCTGCCTCCCTTTTGGCATCGCTCGAGAGCATCGGTGCAGCCAGCGGCGTATCAGTGAGCGATGGCGCGATGGCATTGACCCGAATGGATGGTGACCATTCAGCCGCAAGGGTGCGGGTCAGGCCCTCGACAGCCCCTTTAGCCATGGCGATACTGGTGTGGTAAGGCATGCCGGTTTGCACTGCTACCGTGCTAAAGAGCACGACTGATGAGGTGGGCGCCTTTTTCAGCAATGCAGCGTTCGCTTGTAAAGTCTGCACGGCACCCCAAGCATTTACTTCAAAATCTTCGAATGCATGTTCCCGCTTAACCCCTTTCAACGGCTTCAAGCGAATTGTACCTGGGCAATAAACCAATCCATCGAGTTGACCCGCGAAATTGGACAGATCGCATGGGTGCGCCACGGCATCAAATACCAAGCTTTGATAATCCGATCGTTGTTCGGATACGCCCGTTCGGGATACGCCGATGACTTGGTGACCCGCCTCTAAAAGTTGGTTGCGAATGGCCTCGCCGATCCCTCCTGAATCGCCGATAACGGCAAAACTACCTTGCTCATCACCCTGCATCCTTCATCAATTTTGCGATTTCATCTTCCACCTCAGCCGCTTGGGCCATCAGGGCATCCGACTTGGAGCGGTCCACCGTACTCATGCGGTGCGCTTCGGCCAAAAGCTTGGCATGCTTTTGCTGCAGCTTTTTGACCGGATCTTTTTTGAATAATCCCAACATGTAAGTACAACAAGTACTTACTGACGGTGTTCGAAAGGATCAGCCCAATTGTTCCATTTTCCCCTTCAGCACTTCCAACTTTGCGAGGGCATCGGATTCCTTCTTTCGCTCAAGCTCCACGACCTGAGGCGGCGCATTCTGCACGAATCGCTCATTGGTCAGCTTACCCCGAACGCCTTTCAAGAAGCCCTTGAGATGGTCCATTTCCTTTTGAATCTTCATCTGCTCCGCCTCCACATCCACTTGGTCACCGAAAGGGATGAAGAACGAGCTGGTGCCTACAATAAACCCAAACGCGTTCTGGACCTTATCCTCAACCCGCGCCACTCCGTCTACGTTGGACAGCTTGATGATGGCCGATTCGAACGCTTCAGGATAACCTTCACCGAGTTGAACACTCAGCTCCAATTTCTCGCGGTTTGGGATTTGATTTTCCTTACGGATGTTACGCACTTCAGTTACAATTTGCTGGAAGGCGTCCGCTTCTGTCAGCAGCTCAGCATCGTACGCTTCGCGCTCTGGCCATGCTGCAATACACAATGCATCTGACGGGGCGTCGCGCTTATCCATCCAGTGCCACAGTTCTTCCGTCTGGAACGGCATGAACGGGTGGAGCATCTTGAGCAAATTGCCAAAAATGCCCTTCGTTTGTTCCAGAGTTTGCACATCGATGGGCTCTCCATAAGGCGGCTTCACCAATTCAAGGTACCAGCTACAGAAATCGTCCCAGACGAGGCGGTAGAGGTTCATCAAGGCCTCACTCAATCGGAATTCCGCGAATTGGCCCTCCAACTCCTCCAACACCCGCTGCACGCGGGCCTTCATCCAGAGCACTGCGATCTCCGCGGATTCCGGTTGCGGGCGATTGGTGTCCACCTGCCAGCTTTGGGTCAGGCGGAAGGCATTCCAAATCTTGTTCGCAAAGTTTCGGCCCTGTTCGCATAGCTTCTCATCAAACGGCAAGTCGTTCCCCGCAGGAGAAGTCAATAGCATCCCAACCCGAACGCCGTCAGCGCCGTATTGGTTCATGAGTTCGATGGGGTCCGGACTGTTCCCGAGGCTTTTGGACATTTTGCGGCCCTGCTTATCGCGAACGATTCCGGTGTAGTAAACGTTTTTGAATGGCTCTCGCCCCCGGTATTCGTATCCCGCAATAATCATGCGCGCCACCCAGAAGAACATAATCTCGGGAGCAGTCACAAGATCCGCAGTCGGATAGTAATAGCTCACCTCATCCTCCGTCTTCAATCCATCAAAGACCTGAATGGGCCATAGCCAGCTACTGAACCACGTATCCATAACGTCTTCGTCCTGGCGCAATGCGTCTTGCATGAGCCCGGCATCGCCAGATTTGATGCGCGCCTTTTCCAAAGCCTCTTCCGCTGTTTTGGCCACCACAAAGTCCTCTTCACCAGCACCGTAAAACCACGCCGGAATCCGGTGTCCCCACCACAACTGTCGGCTCACACACCAGTCCTTGACGTTTTCCATCCAGTGGCGGTAGCTGTTTTTGAACTTCGGCGGATGGAACTGAATGGTCTCATCCATCACGTGCTCCAAGGCGGGCTTTGATAGCTTCTCCATGGAGAGGAACCACTGCAATGACAAGCGGGGCTCAATGACCGCGTTGGTGCGTTCAGAGCGACCTACACTGTTCGTATAGTCTTCTGTCTTGACCAAGTGGTCGGAGGCATCGAGCACCCCTTCGACTTCCTTTCGGACTTCGAACCGGTCCTTGCCCTCAAACGCTCCACCGTTCACGTTCAACGTACCATCGGGGTTAAATATGTTGATGCACTCGAGACTGTGCTTTTGGCCCAATTCGAAGTCGTTAACGTCATGCGCCGGAGTCACCTTCAAGCAGCCGGTTCCAAATTCTCGGTCCACGTACTCGTCCAAGATGATGGGTACTTCCCGGTCGGTCATGGGCACACGGGCACGTTTGCCGTGCAAGTGGGTAAAGCGTTCGTCTTCGGGATGAATACAGATTGCTGTATCCCCCATGATGGTCTCAGGTCGCGTGGTAGCGATGGTTAAGTATTCACCAAGCGCATCCACGACCTCGTAGCGCACATAATAGAGCTTTCCGTGCTCCTCGGTATGAATGACTTCTTCGTCGCTCAACGCCGTTTGCGCAGCGGGGTCCCAGTGGACCATGCGCTCACCCCGGTAGATGAGGCCTTTCTCGTAGAGATCGATGAAGGTGTCGATGACGCCATCGTAGTACTTTTCATCCATCGTGAAGCAGGTACGCGACCAGTCGCAGCTGGCGCCGAGCTTCTTCAATTGTTCAAGGATGATGCCCCCATGCTCGTGGGTCCAATCCCATGCGTGTTCGAGGAAGTCATCCCGCGACAGGTCCGACTTCTTAATGCCCTTATCGCGCAACCGACGCACCACCTTGGCTTCGGTGGCGATGGATGCGTGGTCGGTGCCAGGTACCCAGCAGGCGTTTTTGCCCATCATGCGTGCGCGGCGCACCAACACGTCTTGAATGGTGTTGTTGAGCATATGCCCCATGTGAAGCACGCCGGTGACATTCGGCGGGGGAATGACCACCGTGTAGGGCTCGCGGTCGTCGGGCTTGCTTTCGAAAAAGCCATGCTCCAACCAGTAGGCATACCACTTCTCTTCGCAGGTTCCAGGATCGTAAGTAGTCGGGATCTCCATTTCTAAGGCGCCGTTTGTCTGAGGGCAAAATTCGGATAAAAAAGAAGCCGTTCCGCCACAAGGAAGAACGACTTCTTAAAGTCTGGTGTGGAACCGTAACGCGGATCCAAGAAGAGTTTATTGCTTGTTCAAAGGTGCACCAACAGCTGCCGGCTTGACTGGAGCTCCTCCTGTGCTTCCAGCATCAGCGGCTTCTACCTTGCCTTTGATTCGAATCACCTTCGTTGGCTCATTGGAAGCATTGGAGGTGATTGTTACGCTTTTGTTTATTGGGCCGATGCGTTTCGTGTCGTAGCGTACATTAACTACGCTGGTCGCACCTGGCATGATGGGGTCCTTGTCGCACTTAGGGACCGTACAACCGCAAGAACCCTTGCAACGCGAAATAATCAAAGGATCGGTGCCGTCATTGGTTACCGTGAATTGGCATCCTCCATCGGCGCCTTGCGTGATGGTGCCATAATCGTGAACGTCTTTATCCAAAGAAATGGATGGACCTTGTGCTGCCGCTGTTGCTAGACCAACAAAGAGCAAACATGCTGTCAAAAGTTGCTTCATAACCTTATAATTTTTCGT
>NZGF01000026.1 GCA_002690915.1 Crocinitomicaceae bacterium | reverse complement strand
TCTTGGGATTGGCGAGCAGGCGCGGGAAGGAATTTTCACTCACAATGGTCCTGTGCCACGACTCAAACTTCTCCTGGGCGAAACCCTCAGACGCAGCCTCTGCAAACTCATCGTACATCGCCCCCTGAATGGTGCGGTACATCCATCGATAGTATAACGTCGGGGCCAAGTCCTCTGCCAAGTGACCACCGTCCCATCCGCGCATGAAGCCTTCCACCTCAACACCCGCCGCATTTGCATAGGCAACGAGGGCCTCGGCGTTCTGACGGTACACGGGACTGTGGTGGTCCAGTTGAATGGCCTGGGCATCTGCAACGGTCCAGTCGTTTTTGGGCTGTGATAACGCCTCAAAAATTCCTGCTGCGCGGGTATTACCAGCGTAATAGTGTCCGGGATATCGAACGCTGTCGCTCAGCTGCGGGGCATTGTTTGCGGAGTAGACAAAGCCGCGTTTGGGGTTGACCAGTTGCGGATTCATGTCAAAACCGTGCCAGCCTATTGGGTCGTTTGTCGGGTTCGTACCGTCTATGGCGACTTTGGTGTCAACATGATCGGGGCGTATGGGCAATTTGGCACTGGCCCACCAGCCGATGTCGCCTTTTGTATCACCGTACATGACGTTGATCCCCGGCGCATGCACAAGCTCGGCGCTAGCCGCAAACGACTCGATGCCGCTCCCCCGCGAGAACCCATAAAACGCCTCGTGAATGCGGTTTTGGGGGTATTGATTGAAGGTCCACCACATGGCCAAGTCTTTTTCCAGCAGCGGACCGTGGTGCGTTTTACGCACTTGAAATTCAACCGGATTGTCGCCTGCGACTTCGATGACCTCGTTGGCGATCTCCAAGGGCAACCACTCCCCGCCGTGCAAGTACCGATCGCCCTCGATGGTTTCCCGGTAAAAATCGATTTCGTCGTTAACGAACATGGTAATGCCCCAAGCATGGTCGCGGGAGTGGCCGATGGCCGGGAACGGCAAGCCGCCGATGTGGTTGCCGTAGTACTCGAGCTCGGGCGTTACAATGTGCGCCTCGTACCAGACCGAAGGTGAGGCATAAGCCATGTGGGCGTCGTTGCAAAATATAACCTCACCAGAGGCTGTGCGGTCACCGCTTAGCACCCACGCATTCGAGCCCAACCACTGCGGCACCAAGCGCAATTCGTCCAGGGCATGAACCCGAGATGCGAGGCCCGATATGTCGCGGAGTGTGTCGTCCGTTGGAATGTGAGAGAATCCCGCTTGCCCCCATGCCAGATCCGCCATGTAGGACGAATCCAACGCTGTCTTCATCCAGTCAAGTATGGGTTCCGTTTTTAGATGAATCGCAAACGAATAGGCCATGTAGCCGGTAGCACAATAGACGTCACGAAGGGTAAATGGTTCGGGCTTGGCGTTGATTAACCTGTATTCGAACGGCAACTCCTTCGTGGCAATGAATGCGTTGACCCCTTCCAGGTAAGCCTTCATCGCATCCAGCACCTCTGGCGACGCCGTGGACTCCAACGTCTCCACGGTTCGGATGGCCGTTTCGCGCATGCCGAGCGTGCGGAGGTACTTGTCGTTTTCGATCATGTCTCGGCCAAAGAGCGCAGAGAGTTCACCCGCTCCTGCTCGCCGCAACAGGTCCATCTGCCACAAGCGCTCCATGGCATGCACGTAGCCCAGTGCATACATCGCGTCCGGTTCAGAATCGGCGTAGATGTGTGGAACGGCCATGTCGTCAAAAACCACTTCGACGTCTGAGTTGACCTCCACAGTGGTATGTTCAAAATCGTACTCCGGCGCGATGGTTCGCGTCGTGATGTAAACAAGCGTGAACAACATGGTCAAGATGATCGCAGCAATGCGGAAGACAAGATTCATAAGCGCAAAATTTCACCGGAAAGGTAGCACGAGGACACCTCGAAAACGGAATCTGATGGAATCGATTTTTCGGCAAACCCTGTCGAGGTTACACACCCAAATTTTACATGCATTACCCGCCATCTGCAACTCGGGCTTTTGAAGTCGAAAAAATCGTGTATTTTCGCCCATCTTGTGGAAGAAAGCAGCTTAATGAACTGAAGCCGCCACTACATCTAACCCAAACCCTATGCTTCCGAAACCCTTTCGAACGCACCCCAGTGCCATGGTGGTCCTGGTGCTGCTACTGATCGGTGGATTGACACCGTTAATTTCTCAGGTTGATATCACCGGGTCCATTACGGACGGCGCCACAGGTGATCCGCTCATCGGCGCAACCATTATTCAAAAAGGAACTACGAACGGCACCAATGCTGACGTCGACGGTTCGTTCACATTGACCGTTGAATCGCTTCCCACGGAGGTGATTTTCAGCTTCGTTGGCTACGAGGCACAAATTAAAGAGATTGCCAGCACGCAGCCCCTGGAGATAGTGCTTGTGGAAGATGCAGAACTCGTCGGCGAAGTGGTTGTTGTGGGGTATGGCCGTCAAAAGAAGCGCGTATCCACTGGCTCCATTGCCAAAGTGACCGCAGAAGACATTGAAGGTATTCCTGTACCGGATGTCATTTCAACCCTGGAAGGCCAAACGTCTGGCTTGCTCGTAAATGAATCAAGTGGACAGCCCGGTGCTGGCAAGTCAATCCTCGTTCGCGGTATCAGCACGAACGGAGACAACTCGCCGCTCTTCATCGTGGACGGACTGCAACTCGGTAACATCGACAACATCAACCCCGCCGACATCGAGTCCATCGACGTCTTAAAGGATGCGGCCTCCAGCGCCATCTACGGTGCCCGGGCAGCGAACGGGGTAGTCATCATCACAACCAAGAATGGAAGTGGAAAGGACGAGGGAACCATTAGCTATCAAGCGAGCTACCTCAACTCCCAACCTTGGAAACTGCCCGAGATGCTTGATGCCGAGGATTACGTCATGCTCATCCGAGAGAAGTTTGTGAACGGCAATCAGAGCTCTGCACTCGATGTACTGGGCTTCCCGAACATGGGCGATCAACTGCCGGCCAATACAAATTGGATGGAAGAGATTTTCAACCCTGCGACGGTGGTCAACCACCGTTTGACGGCAACCACCAAGAACTCCTACCTCTCGGTCGATTACTGGGACCAGACGGGGGTCATTGGTGGTGAAAAATCCAACTATACCCGCTACTCAGTCCGCTACAACAGTTCCAAGAAGTACAAGGATTTTGTCACCATCGGCCAAAACCTCAACCTCAACCGGACGGACAACAACAACATTGGCACGAACAGCGCCTTCGGTGGCGTGCAGTCTGATGCGTTTGCCTACGATCCCCTGACGCCCGTTTACGATGACGCCGGGCAGTATGGCTTCGCGCAGTCGCCATGGGTGCAAAAGGAATACATCAATCCATTGAGCCGTCTATGGTTAATTAACGGCGACGGCAAATCCGACCAAATGATCGGAAACTTCTTCCTCGAAGCCGATCTCTTTGACGGATTCAGTGTCAAAACAGACATCGGTTTTGATTTGAACTGGTGGGATTACCGCAGCTTCACACCGACGTATGAGTTCCACCCTGCTGCGCAAAACCTCACCAACGACGTCAGCCAAGGATCTGGAAACTTCCAAGGAATCCAATGGGAAAACACAGCGCACTACGCACGCAGCCAAGACAAGCACAACTTTGATTTCTTGGCCGGGATATCCTACCGAGCCAACGATTTCCGACAGGTCGGCGGCTCGAGTTCAGAGCTCCCGTTGGACAACCAGTTCAACCCCAATTTCCAGTACCTGGATGCTGGCCAGGACACCCTAGACAACACGTGGGGAGGAGCGAACGTACACTACGCGTTGATAAGCACGTTTGGACGTGTGTTGTATAACTACGACGAGAAATACCTCTTCTCTGCAACGCTTCGCCGCGACGGATCTTCCAACTTTGGACCGGGCAACCAATTCGGTGTTTTCCCTTCTGCGTCTGTCGGTTGGGTCGCATCAAAAGAAGGGTTCATGGAAACCATTGAGCCGGTCAGCTTCCTGAAGTTGCGTGCTTCGTGGGGAATCAACGGTTCGGACCGAATCTCACCCTTGAGCTACGTAAGCCGCATAGAACGCGTTTTCACATACGCATTCGGCACAGAAAACCAAACCTTGAATACCGGAACAGCACTCGCAACGCCGCCCAACCCCAATGTAAAATGGGAAGAAAGTGAGCAAATTGACATCGGTATTGAACTCGGGCTATTCGACGACAAACTCACCATCGAAGCAGACCTCTACCAAAAAAGAACAAAGGACTTGCTCATGACGCAGCAAATCCCTGGCTACATCGGCGCCACCAACAACCCCACTTCAAACCTCGGAGAGATCCAAAACCAAGGAATCGACTTGGTCCTGGGCTATCGCGCTGGAGAAGGCGATGTGAAGTGGAATACGCAGCTCACCTACACGCACTTTAAGAACGAAGTCATCACGGTAGCGGGTGAGACGGGCTACCTCAACGGTTGGGGATGGCCCGTGCGCAATACGGCCATCACGCGCATGACAGAGGGCTACGCGGTAGGACACTTTGTTGGCTATGAATCCGACGGTATCTTCCAAAACGAAGCTGAAATCTTCAGCCACGTGAACGCCGAGGGCGACCTCCTCCAGGAGAATGCATCGCCCGGGGATATCAAGTTCCTCGACTCCAATGGCGACGGCATCATTAACTCAGACGATATCACCGACATCGGTAGCCCTTGGCCAAAGCACATCATCGGTTTGAGCGCTAGTGTGACGTATAAGGACTTTTATGCCAGCGCCATCTTCAATGCACAAATCGGTCATGAAATTTACCGCACCTACGAGCGTTCAGATGTAACATTTTCCAACTACCAGAGTTTCTGGTTGGGGCGTTGGACTGAGGAGAACCCCAGCGAGGATCTGCCGCGCTTGACGTCAACCGATCCCAATAACAACCAGCGGCCTTCCGATTTCTACCTCGAAAACGGTAACTTCCTTCGCTTGCGTAACCTGCAAATCGGCTGGAATGTACCTGCGAAAATGTTGGAGAGGTTCAAAATGAAAGAAGCCAAGGTGTACCTCACAGGCATCAATCTCCTCACGCTAACCAACTACCGCGGATTTGACCCCGATATTGGAACCAGCGGCTGGATCCTAGACACCGGCATTGATAAAGGCTTCTATCCGAACAACCGCTCCATCGGTGCGGGCCTTAACGTTTCATTCTAAAGCTCAGAACTCATGATTAAGAACCTACGCAACGTAACGCTCCTTCTCGCCTTTGCTTTGAGCTTTGGAGCTTGTAACAAAGAGCGACTCCAGGTCGATCCTGTGAACCAGGTCCTCTCAAGCAACTACTACCAAACGGAATTGCACGTGGCCGAGGCCCTTATCGGCGCCTACGATCCCGTCGGTTGGACCATGGCATTCGGCCAATGGATATCTCCTGTCATGTTCGGAGAAATCCGATCCGACAACGCCAACGCAGGGGGCGACCCCTCCAACAACGACCAACCCGGTTGGCAGGAATTCGATGATTTCAGGGAAACGAATATCAACACGTTGATTCACCCACTCTACCGCCGGAGCTACATCGGGATCAATCGCGTGAACAGCCTGCTAAGCAACACGGATACCAGCAATCCTGAGATGGCTTCTGATGCGGTTCAAGTGTACCTCGCAGAAGCAAAGTTCTTGCGTGCTTTTTACCATTTTGAAGTGTTCCGTCACTTCGGTCCCATCCCTGTCGTAACCGAAGAATTAGCACCCGACGCTGTCAACCTAGAGCGTAACACCCTCTCAGAGGTGATGCAGCAGATCATCAACGATTGTGAAGCGGCGGCTGCAGTGCTGCCGACATTGCCTGCCTCTGGCCAAGAAGGACGTGCCACCAAAGGCGCTGCCTTGGCACTGATGGGCAAGGCCTACCTCTATTGGGCCGACCTCAGTGGCGACGATGCCGAGAAGTTTGACGCTGCCGCCTCGGCCTTACAAGAAGTCGTGGATTTGGGTGTTTACGAATTAGTGGACGACATGGGCTCACTATATACACAAGGCTCGCGCAACACAACAGAAGCGGTTTTCGAAATCCAGCACAATCCCCTGTACCAGAGCGACTGGGGCTGGTTCGAAGGAATCGACGGCAACGGCATTATCCAGCTGTGCGGAATCCGTGGATTGTGCGCCGAGCACCCCACTTATGAAGCCGGATGGGGATTCATGGCTGTCACAGAAGGCCTTTACAATCACTTCTTGGATGACGACCAATACCGCCGCGATGTGACAATTGCTTCGGAGGCGACTTTGGAACAAGACATGATTGATGCGGGCCTTTCCTGCGATCCCATCATCGATGCGACCCAAAACAACCCGATTGACTACACGGGCTACTTCCAGGTCAAATACCAGAACTTCAAAGCGTTTGCCGGCACCAACATCAATGGCGGCAACGAGCACTTGACGAAAGCGCAGAATACGCATTACATCCGGTACGCTGATGTGTTGCTAATGCTGGCTGAGGCGTTGCACCGCGGATCAGGCGATGACGGTTCAGCAATGGCGCACATTGATGCCCTACGCGAGCGGGCTGCAGGCCCTGGTGACAACGCCGGTGAATTCCGAACTGCATCGCAGCTGATGGCCGACGAAGGCATGAGCCTACTCGATGTCATTTGGTACGAGCGCCGCGCTGAGTTCGCTTGCGAAGGCGACCGTTGGACAGATCTCGTGCGCTCAGGACGAGCAGAGTCAGGCTTGTTCGTTGGAGACGGTGACAAAGAAGGCAACTTCAGCGAAGACAACCTCTGGCTCCCTATTGCTTTGGAAGAGACGGTCCTGGCCAGCGGTTTAACTACCTACCCCGACGCTTCCCTCTTCAACTGATTACAACTCCTATTTAAAAACTCAAAACAATGGACTTCAACAAATTCATTTACGGTCTCGGACTCGCCCTGTTAGGCGGTCTCGTTTTAACCGGATGCGATAAGGACGACCCGGAGGAACCCGGCAATACCGTAGCTACGTTCCAATACGAAGTAAGCGCAGGCAACTGGGGCGAGGTCACGTTCACCAACTACTCGCAAAATGCAAGCTCGTACGCTTGGGATTTCGGCGATGGCAACACGAGTACCGACGAGAGCCCCGTCCACACATACGCAGCAGGAGGCACATACGATGTGACACTCACCGCTACTGGCGCTGCAGGATCAGCTACGCGCACGGAAACAATCAACATTATTGACCCTAACACCGCTGGGCAATTCCTGTCGGGTGCGGAAGGCAAAACATGGTACCTCGACCGTGAAGCCATTGCCATGGGCATCGGACCCGGGCCGGGCGATGTTTCGTGGTGGTCTTTTGGAGGGGTAACACCCTTGGGCGAGCGTCCATGCATCCTTGACGATTCCTACACCTTTAATCCTGATGGAACGTGGGAAAAGAACACCGCTGGAACCCTTTTTGTCGATTCGGACGCAAACGGCGGTTGGCTCGGAAACAGCTTCGAAACGTGCTATGATGAATCCACGCCCGACCTCTTCGTAGGTCCCAATGGCGAGGACTTGAGCGCCTTCGCAGATGGCGGTGATTATACCTACAACTTCGATGCCGCCCAAGGCATGATCACCATCGAAGGATATGGCGCCTACATCGGACTCGCTCAGAAAACCAACAACGGCGACAGCTACATCCCTGTTGCCGCGAAGATGTTTACAGTCCTCAACATGGAGACGAGCGCAAATTCAGATCGAATGGAGGTTGCCTTGGTCATGCCTGACGGTGGGGCTTGGACGTTCTACCTCGTTCACTACCACGATGCCAATGACCTCCCTCCCATTCCAGTCGCAGGTCCTGCAGCAAGCTTCAGCTACGTAAAAGAGGGAACGACTGTTACCTTTACCAACACCTCCAACAACGCTACTTCAGCGAACTGGGATTTCGGTGATGGCAACTTCAGCACCGACTACGACGCGGTGCACACCTACACTGCGGATGGCGACTACATGGTAACCCTGACAGTCAGCGATGACAACTTCGCAACCGATGAAACATCGGAGACCATCTCCATCAGCTCTGCAGTGTTCACAGCTGCTGACCTCTCGAGTGCAGAGGGCAAAGTGTGGCGCTTGGACGGTGAAGGTTCCTACTTCGTCGGACCGGCACAAGGAAGCAATGAGTGGTGGGGCGGACTTGACGCCGCCGGCGTCGTTGAGCGCTACTGCCAGATGGACGATGAATTCATCTTTTACGACGATGGCACATTCGTCATCGATACGCAAGGCGACGTGTGGGCGGAAGGCTACATGGGCGGCAACAACGAATGCCTGACAGACGAGTCATTGGTCGCTCCGTTTGACGTCTTTGGATCGGGAACGCATGCATTCACCACGACTGGGTCGGAAATCACCGTCAATGGACTCGGTGCCTACATCGGTTTCAACAAAGCTTCGAATGAAGGCGAGTTGCCGAACGAAGGAACCGGAACACCCGCATCGACCATCACCTATGAGGTCTACGAGTACAGCAATAACGATGCTGAGCGCTTAACCATCACTGTCGACTACGGCGACAATCCTGGAGAAGCCTACTGGACCATACGCTTGGTTTCTGAATAATCGAGTACACAACTAAGACTACGAAGGGAATCGGCCATGCGCCGGTTCCCTTTTCTCTTTCCCATGGTTTAGTGCTGAGCATGAACCGGATTCGATCAAGCCACCACTCATCATTTCCGAGGATGGGCAAGATTGCGCCTCCCCAAGCAACGCATGCACGGCCCGAGGTCCGCGCTCCACACATAATACCGAGTAGCATGTGCCTGAATCATAGCATGACAAAGGAGCCGAAGTAACCGGCTGGGGCATGCGCTTGATTGCAGGCCTGTCGCCTCTCAAAAGAAAAGGGAGCCGGCGAATTGCCGGTTCCCTTTT
>NZGF01000025.1 GCA_002690915.1 Crocinitomicaceae bacterium | reverse complement strand
GAAATCAATAGTTCATTGAGCTTGAGAGTTTTGAGACGCCTTCTCTTGAATGATAATAAATATTATGTTAACTACAAGAAGAAACAATAAAACGACAATCTAGGCCCCTTCACTGCCGGTGCTGTCAATATCGGTTATTTCAAGAGTCCACTCATTTTGAGCATAAGATCGTCTTGACCCGTGCGTGCGTAGATGTCTCGTAACGAGCGTATTGTGTCAATGTCTTCAGCATTCGCTTCATGGGCAGACTCAAGGAATGGTCGTGCTTCAATGAATTTATCTTTAGCAGCATTTTCTAAAGCCTTCTGTTCAGCGCTTTCAGCTTTCGTCATGCGGGGCTTCCACATTTCATTTGCCGCGTTTATTCCTTGCACGGCCTCGTTGAAGTACATAGCGCCAAGGTTGTAGTTGGCATCAAAGTATGCCGGATTTAGTTCAAGCGCTTTCAGGTAAGCTTCTGCTGCACGTTCTGTTTTTCCCAGGTTATCGTAAACACTACCGAGACTAAACCAAAGGATTTCGTTTGTGGGATCTCCTTCTGCTGCTAGTTTCAAGTTGTTTTCAGCACGCTCGTAGTCCTTGCTCTCAAGGTAAATATTCAACTCCTCGATGATCAAGCTTTGCTCCCGTGGAAACAATTTACGTGCAGCTTGGAGTTCAGTTAAGGCTTCTTCGACACGTCCATCTTGTCGGAGCAAATTGGCAACAAAAAGATATACGTTCGGGACTTGGTAACCGAAGCTTCCACACGTTTTGTAGCGTGCAACTGCCAGGTCGACATCGTCTGACTTTTCGTAGCAAAGGGCTGCGTTAAAAACGGCCATGGTATCGATAACATCGAACATACCTGCGACTTCTGCACTCAGATCAAATTTAGCTGCGGCTCCCTCATAACGCTCGGCTGAATAATCCTCGATTCCTTGGTTACCCGCTGTTGTTTGCACCAAGCCCAAACCGGTGATAATTTCACGTTCATAGTTACCCTTGGCATCCAATTCTTTGGCCTTGGTGTAAGAATCTTTAGCCACCCACAGGGCGCTTGGGTATTCTATAGACAGCGCGCTGTCATTAGCGATGTTTAAGTAGATTTCTCCTCGGTAGCGCCAGGTTTTGTCTTTAACGGAAGCCTTTTCTATGGTTATCGCTTCTTCGATGTAGCCTGCTGCCGACTTGTAATCGCCTGATTTGTTGGCGTTGTAGGCAGATACGACTTGTTTTTGTGCTACTGCGACGCTTGCGGTTGCAATGAACACGATGGCGAAAATATTTTTCATCGCTGTTTTGGTCTTGTTGTGCTTTTTAGGGCGCAAAAGTAATGCCAGATTAAAAAATGCTCTTTTTGTTGTTTACTCGCTGGTATCCTTTGTGTTTTCAGTGTCGGAGGCTGGCTCCTCCCCTTCAACTAGGATCTCCTCATCGTCTCCTTTTGGCACGCGGCACACCGATGCAATTTGATCATCGCCCCGCAGGGAAATTAATTTCACTCCTTGTGTGGCCCTGCCCATGACCCGAAGTTCTTCGACGCCGGTTCGAATGGTGATGCCGGAACGGTTGATGATCATCAAATCGTCGTCATCAGTGACGTTGAGAATGCTAATAAGGTCTCCTGTTTTCTCAGTAACACTCAACGTTTTGACCCCTTTTCCTCCTCTGTTGGTGATGCGGTAATCTTCAACGGCTGAGCGCTTGCCATAGCCATTTTCAGACACCACAAGGATGTCGCTGTCCAAGCCACGAACACAGACCATACCGATAACTTCGTCCTCAGGACCTTCAAGTGTAACCCCTTTTACGCCCATCGCTGTTCGGCCGACGGCGCGTGCGGTGCTTTCGTGAAAACGAATGGCCTTTCCCGACTTCTTCCCGATGATGATTTCGTTGTCGCCATTGGTTAGCCGTGCCGTGAGTAGTTCGTCGCCCTCACGGATGGTGATGGCATTGATGCCATTGGACCGAGGGCGCGAGTAAGCCGCAAGCGTTGTCTTCTTGATCAAACCCTTGCGCGTTGCCAAGACGACAAAATTATTGTTGGCGTATTCCTCGTCCTTCAAGTCCTGGACAGGAATATAGGCTAAGACTTTATCGTCCGGTTCAATTTGAATCAGGTTCTGAATCGCTCGGCCTTTCGATGTTTTCGATCCTTCGGGAACTTCGAAAATGCGCATCCAGAAACACCGGCCGTTTGCGGTGAAAATGAGCAGCCAATTGTGATTGGTTGCGGTGAAGATGTGTTCAACGAAATCTTCATCTCGTGTAGTGGCGCCTTTTGATCCCACTCCTCCTCGACTCTGTGACCTGTAATCGGCCAAACGCGTTCGCTTGATGTAGCCGGCATGGCTTATGCTCACCACCACTTGCTCGTCGGCAATTAAATCCTCCATACGGACGTCAGCGCTGCTGAACTCGATGTCGGACCGCCGCTCGTCGCCATATCGTTCTTTGACGTCGAGCAACTCTTGCGTAATGATCTCCATTCTGCGCTCGATGCGAGCCAAGATGTCCTCCAAATCTGCTATCGTTGCGAGGAGCTCATCGTACTCTGCACGCAGTTTGTCGCGTTCTAAACCGGTCAGCTTTTGCAGCCGCATGTCGAGGATGGCACGTGCTTGAACTTCGGATAGCTCGAAAGTCCCCATCAGGTTGTTGCGAGCTTCTTCAGGCGTAGCGCTGGCGCGAATCAATTCAATCACCGCATCCAGGTTGTCGATTGCAATGATTAAGCCTTGCAGGATGTGGGCACGTTCCTGCGCCTTGCGCAAATCGTATTGCGTGCGGCGCGTGACCACATCATGACGGTGTTCAACGAAGTTGGAAATAAGCCCCCTCAGGTTGAGAAGCTGCGGTCGACCTTTCACCAAGCAGATGTTGTTGACCGAAAACGAACTCTGCAGTGCGGTGTATTTGTACAGCTTGTTGAGCACAACAGACGCCATGGCATCGCGCTTGATTTCGTAGACCACCCGCATTCCCTTTCGATCTGACTCGTCCCGTATTTCAGAGATGCCCTCGACTTTCTTGTCGTTGACCAATTCCGCGGTCTTCCGAACCATATCAGCCTTGTTGACGAGATATGGAATTTCTTCTACAATAATAACTTCCCTCCCGGTCTTGGTTTCCTCGATGCGTGCACGACCTCGCACCACTACGCGGCCCCGGCCGGTGTGGAACGCTTCGTGAACTCCTTCAACCCCGTGGATGATGCCGCCAGTTGGGAAATCCGGAGCTTTCACGTGCTCCATGAGTTCATCAACCGTGATGTCGTTGTTGTTGATGTAAGCGATGGCACCATCAACGACCTCACTCAGGTTGTGCGGTGGCATATTCGTTGCCATTCCTACCGCGATACCGGAAGCGCCGTTCACAAGAAGGTTTGGGATCTTGGAAGGCAGAACGGTGGGTTCGTTCAAGCTCTCGTCGAAGTTGGGTCTAAACTCAACGGTCTCCTTGTCAAGATCACCCAGCATTTCTTCGGCGATTTTCCGGAGGCGCGCCTCCGTGTAGCGCATTGCTGCCGGATTGTCACCGTCAATGGAGCCGAAGTTACCTTGACCGTCCACCATTGGGTACCGAAGCGACCAATCTTGTGCCATGCGTACCATGGTGTCGTACACCGAGCTGTCGCCGTGAGGGTGATATTTACCCAACACCTCCCCTACAATTCTCGCACTCTTCTTGTATGCTCGGTTTGAGAGCACGCCCAAATCGAGCATTCCATAAAGCACGCGACGGTGCACGGGCTTCAATCCATCCCGAACATCAGGTAGTGCACGGGAAACAATGACGGACATCGAGTAATCGATGTAGGCCGACTTCATTTCATCTGCAATGTTGATCTGGACTATTTTTTCTCCTTCTGCCATCGTGTCAGTGGTTCCTGGTTTTGCGCAATTCGCCTCTTTTCAATCTGCTAACGAAAATACGCAGGCAAACCGCCAATAGCGGGTTTTCCAAGCCTTCACTTACCCACAAAACTCACCAATGTGCTGTGAATAAACCATGACCTTGGCAAGATGTTTGTTACGTAGGGATTGTAGTTTAGAAAATTCAAAGTGCACTTCATTTTGCAGTGCCTCAGATGAGATAGGAAAACAGAATTCAAAGCAATATGGACGCTAAATTTTCGCCGAGGGTAAAGGACGTTATAACGTACAGCAGAGAGGAGGCGCTGCGGTTGGGGCATAATTACATTGGCGTTGAGCACCTCATGCTAGGCATAATCCGTGAAGGCGAAGGAAGTGCAGTGCGCATTTTAGAAGGGCTAAATGTTGATCTCCAAAAACTTCGTAAAGTGTTAGAAGGAAGCATTCGACCTACAGCTGGTGCTTCTGTTGGAGCAGGTAATATTCCACTCGTGAAGCAGGCAGAAAAGATTTTGAAAATCACGTACCTCGAGGCGAAAATCTTTAAATCCAACTTGATCGGTACAGAACACCTCCTCCTGAGCATTCTGAAAGATGAAGACAACGTAGCCACAAAGGCCTTGTCTGCATTTAACATTGACTACGATGTGGCCAAGGAAGAATACGAAAGTATGATGGGCAGTTCTAAGGACGGTGAAGTAAGCTCACTTCCACGCGCGGAAGCTGCGGATTACGGGGAGGAGGATGGCGGAAATGACTCACTTGGTGGTTCGAGTGGCGGCTCAGGGAGAAAGGCAGATCCAAAAAGCAGCACCCCAGTGCTTGATAATTTCGGAAGAGATCTGACGAAGATGGCCGAAGAAGGACGCCTCGACGCGATTGTCGGTCGTCAAAAGGAAATTGAGCGCGTTTCTCAGATTTTATCCCGTCGAAAAAAGAATAATCCTATCCTTATCGGGGAGCCGGGCGTCGGCAAAAGTGCCATCGCAGAGGGCCTAGCACTGCGCATCGTAGAGAAGAAAGTGAGCCGTGTCCTTTTCAACAAGCGAATCGTAACACTTGATGTCGCCTCTCTTGTCGCGGGAACGAAATACCGAGGGCAATTCGAAGAACGCATGAAGGCGGTCATGAATGAACTGGAGAAGTCACCTAGCGTTATTCTATTCATTGATGAGATCCATACCATTGTAGGTGCCGGTGGGGCAAGCGGATCCCTGGACGCGTCGAACATGTTCAAGCCAGCACTGGCCCGCGGTGAAATTCAATGCGTCGGTGCAACTACCTTGGACGAATACCGTCAACACATAGAAAAGGACGGGGCCCTGGAGCGCCGGTTTCAAAAGGTACTGGTTGAGCCAACTTCCATTGATGAAACAGTCCAAATACTGAACAACATCAAGGACAAATACGAGGAGCACCATAGTGTGACCTACACGCCCGAAGCCATTGATGCTTGCGTCAATTTGACTGCGCGTTACATAACCGATCGGCACCTGCCAGACAAGGCCATCGATGCCATGGACGAAGTGGGTTCCCGGGTACATCTTAACAACATCAATGTCCCCGAAGAAATCGTTCAGGTCGAGGAAGAAATCGAAAAGATCAAAGAAGAAAAAGTTCGCGTAGTTCGCTCGCAGCGATACGAAGAGGCCGCCCGCCTCAGAGATACGGAGCGCACTTTAAACGACAAACTGGAAAAAGCTAAAATCCAATGGGAAGAGGACAGCAAAAATAAGCGAGTCACCGTCACCGTTGATCACGTAGGGGATGTAGTAGGAATGATGACAGGCATTCCAGTTCAGCGTATCGCTGAAAAGGAGTCGGGTAGGTTAGCGCGTATGAACGACGACTTGCAAGGAAAGGTAATTGGCCAAGAAGAAGCCATTGTGCGGGTTGCTCGCGCCATCAAACGCAATCGCGCAGGGCTGAAAGATCCCAATAAGCCCATTGGCTCATTTATATTCCTTGGGCCAACAGGTGTCGGTAAAACTCAACTTGCGAAGGTCCTAGCGCGTTTTATGTTTGATTCTGAAGAATCGCTGATTCGAATTGACATGAGTGAATACATGGAAAAATTCGCCATCAGCCGCCTTGTTGGAGCACCTCCTGGTTACGTAGGGTATGAAGAGGGCGGTCAACTAACCGAAAAGGTGCGTCGTCACCCCTACTCCATCGTTTTGCTCGACGAAATTGAAAAGGCACATCCAGATGTATTCAACCTTTTGTTACAAGCCCTTGACGACGGTCAGATGACGGACAGCCTTGGTCGAAAAATCGACTTCCGCAACACCATCATCATCATGACCTCCAACATTGGCGCTCGTCAACTGGCCGAGTTTGGTACAGGTGTTGGTTTTGGAACATCAGCACGTGTTGACAATGAAAATGCCAACCGTGACGCCGTCATTCAAACGGCGTTGAAACGTGCTTTTAGTCCGGAATTTTTGAATCGGATAGATGACGTAGTGGTCTTCAAAAGCTTGGACCGTGATCACATACACTCCATTATCGACTTGGAACTGAAGGCACTCATCCAACGCATCGAAGGATTGGGCTATGGCATTGAGGTAACCAAGAAGGCAAAGGATTTCTTGGTGGAACAGGGTTACGACGAAAAGTACGGAGCCCGACCGCTAAAGCGAGCCATTCAAAAATTTATTGAGGACCCCTTTGCGGAAGAAATAATCAACGCGCAAATTGAAGAGGGAGATTTACTTAAGGCGGATTTCAAAAAGGGCGGTAGTGAATTGAAAATTACGGTTATCAAAGGCGGCTTCTTGTCCATGCCCGAAGGCGCGAAAGAGGCACTGAAGGATGATGCACTTCCTGAGGAATCCACTTCAGATGAAGAAGAAAGCTGAACGCTGGCGGAATTTATTTGAGTGGTGCAGTAACCGCTATGTATTGACGTTAACATTAGGACTGTTCTGGGTTACGTTCATTTCCGAAATTGACTTGATTTACTTGGTAAATAGTCAATTGGAACTGAGCCATCTAGAAAAGCAAGTTGCGCACTACGTGGATGAAATCGAAGATACCCGAGACCAACTGGTTGATTTGACATCCAATCCGGAGCGATTGGAACGTTTTGCGCGTGAAAAGTATTTTATGAAAAGGGACAACGAGGACTTGTTTCGAATCGTTGTGAAGCCGACTATTAAAAACCCAAGTAAGTACTGAGCGCCACGCCAAAAGCGGGAAGAACTGCCGGAGCTGAAGCAACTGTGAAAATGAGTCCAAATAATCCACCCCACAGGTGGGCGTCATGGGCTATTTGTCCATGTGACCGTTTATCCATCGTGTGCTCGTAGAAGAAGAATAGAATCCCAACTGCGAATGCAGGCAAGGGAATTACAAAAAATAGCAACAGCTCTGCCGTTGGAAAGTGAATGATATAAGCGATTAGCACAGCGCTAACAGCACCACTTGCACCTAAGCTTCTGTAATTTGGATTGTTGTGATGGCGCACAATGCCCGGTATTGCAGCAAAAGCAACACCACCAAAATAGAGCAATGCGAAGGACGAGTCACCCGTGGTCTTTTCCATCAACCTTTCCAGTAAACTGCCGAATTGGAGCAAAACAAAAGCGTTAAGCAAGAGGTGGGTGAAATCTGCGTGCACAAAAGCATGGGTGAAGATTCGGTACCATTCATTGTGGGCGTGCACGCGGTACGGATGATATAAAAGTCGCTCCTTCAGATGAGGCCGATTGATAGCCTGATACGATACAATGACCGTAGCGATTAAAATGATTATGACCCAACTCATCTGTGGCTTTCTAACTGCTGTGGTCGGCAATGATGACCCAGCCTACATCCGTTTTTCTTTCCCAAATGAGTGTGAAGTGTCCGGAGAGATTGTCGAGTTGTTCATTACGACTCAACATCCAACTTCCAAGTAAAAACCCATGATTCGGCCCCAGCGGTTTCCATTGGATAAGATCGAAATGAAGCTTTCCCATCTCTTCTGTTGAAGCGTAGCTGTTGAGGTAGTTATCCAACGTTGCTTGAAAGCCATACGTCGGGCCTTTACTGCCTACAAATAATAATGCTTGATCGTTCCAATAGGCTTTTTCCATAAAGGCGGGAATGTCGCCAGCATTCCATGCCGCCTCCTGTGCTTCCATCTTATACGCTATGGCCTCAGGCACCTGGACGGACGATTGCTCAGCTCCGCAGGATAAAAGACAAGCTCCTGCAGCAGCCCCTATTATCCACCAACACCATCCTATGTTGCGCATCACACATTAAATCTGAAGTGCATGATGTCGCCATCCTGCACCGGGTATTCCTTTCCTTCGACGCTTAGCTTACCAGCCTCCTTTACTGCAGCCTCAGACCCGAGTGTGACAAAATCGTCGTACTTCATCACTTCAGCCCTTATAAAGCCTTTTTGAAAATCCGTATGAATGACACCCGCTGCTTGCGGAGCGTTATAGCCCCTGCGGAAAGTCCACGCTCGCAATTCTTTCTCCCCTGCAGTAAAGTACGTTTGGAGGTCGAGCAGTGCATAGGCTTGTCGAATTAGTTTGGTCACACCTGCTTCTTCCAACCCCAAGTCTTCCAGGAACATCGCCCGTTCTTCTTGGGAGTCCAATTCAGCGATGTCGGCTTCAATGGCGGCCCCAATATTCATAATCGAAGCGCCTTCCTCCTCTGCGACCTCCCGCACGAGCTCTACATATGCATTTCCATTCACCACCGATCCCTCATCGACATTGCAGACGTATAGTACAGGCTTCGAAGTCAAGAGCTGTAACTCTTTCATCATGATTGCCTCCGAGTCGTCTAATTCAACGGCACGGGCGGATTGTCCCGATTCCAAGGCAGATATCACTTTTTCATAAAAACCGTAAGATTTAGCAGCGTCCTTATCCCCGGTTTGGGCCGCCTTCTTAATCTTAGTCGCCCGGGATTGCACGGTCTCAAGGTCTTTGAGCTGCAATTCCATATCAATGACTTCCTTGTCACGGATAGGGTCAACGCTGCCGTCAACATGGACGACATTGCCATCATCAAAGCAGCGTAGAACGTGGAGAATGGCATCTGTTTCGCGGATGTTACCGAGAAATTTGTTGCCGAGTCCTTCGCCCTTGCTTGCTCCTTTTACAAGTCCTGCGATGTCCACGATTTCTACGGTGGTTGGGACTACATTTTGCGGTTTGACCAATTCTGCCAGCTTTTCCAGCCGAGGGTCTGGCACAGTAATTACACCCACGTTGGGTTCAATGGTGCAAAAAGGAAAGTTAGCGCTCTGAGCCTTGGCGTTGGACAGGCAGTTGAACAGGGTTGATTTACCGACGTTGGGGAGACCAACAATGCCGCATTTTAAAGCCATTGAAATCGTTGTTTTTTCGGAGACCCGAAGGTACGCAGAGCGGGACAATTGGTTTTCACACTTTCTCAACAATTCTGAAAGCCTCCTTAGGTTCTGCGGTAGTTTTATGCACGATTTGAATCCCTTATACCGTTAGATGTCCATGGAAAATTTGACCCTCAAACAATTGGCCACGCAAGTGCGCCGTGACATCGTGCGTATGGTGCACGGAGCATCTTCTGGTCACCCCGGCGGAAGTTTGGGCTGCGCTGACTTGCTGACACTGCTCTATTTCGAAGTGATGGACCTCAATCCGGATCAGTTCATAATGGACGGCACAGATGAAGATTTGTTTTTCCTGTCTAATGGGCACATTAGTCCTGTCTGGTACTCGGTTTTGAGCCGTCGTGGCTACTTTCCCGTGAACGAATTGGCCACTTTTCGAAAATTAAATTCACGGCTTCAAGGTCACCCTGCTACTGAAGAAGGGCTGCCCGGAATCCGCATTGCATCTGGCTCACTCGGTCAAGGATTAAGTGCAGCCATCGGTGCTGCGCAAACAAAGTCGTTAAACGGGGAATCTGCTTGGGTGTTTTCTTTACACGGCGATGGCGAATTGCAAGAAGGACAAATCTGGGAGGCAGCTATGTATGCGCCTCATCATGGTGTTGACAATTTGATCAGCTTTGTCGATTGCAATGGACAGCAGATTGATGGAGCTACAGATGACGTGATGAATCTGGGAGATTTGGCTGATAAATGGTCCGCTTTCAATTGGCATGTATTGACCTGTGACGGTCATGATTTCGATGCGCTTCGCAACGCTATTGCGAAAGCCAAGGAGAACCGAGGTACGGGTCGGCCAACGGTGGTCCTTATGAAAACAGAGATGGGCAAAGGTGTGGACTTTATGGAAGGAACGCACGAATGGCACGGAATAGCGCCTAATGATGAGCAATTGGAGGACGCTTTGACACAATTACAGTCGAGCCACACGGACTACTGATTTACTAGATGCTTGCCTTCTCCAATATAGAGAAACAGTGCACCATAACCCTTCGTCGATTGGGTCTAATGGCGTGCCTTCTTGTTGTCTATGTTTTCGCACAAGGCCAGCGGGAAAACCCACAAGCAGAAGTCAAGGACAACACCCATATCCTCTTCGTGTTTGACGCATCCAACAGCATGAACGCGTTCTGGAAGGGCAAGCGAAAGATTGAAGTTGCCACCTCCCTCCTTTCAGAATCCCTTGCCAGTTTATATGGTATCCCGGGATTGAAATTGGGGCTTCGTGTTTATGGCCACCAGACAAAATTCATTCAGGGCGAACAAGACTGCGAAGACACTGAATTGATAGTGCCCCTGGCTGAAGGAAACAACCTGCTGATTCAGAAGGCCCTTGGTCGCATTCAAGCGCGTGGTACCACGCCCATAGCAAGGTCATTGGAGCGGACGGCGGAGGATTTCCCCACAGAAGATGCACGCAAGGTTATTGTCCTCATCACCGATGGCATTGAGGCCTGTGACGAAGACCCGTGTGCCGTATCGCGCATGCTTCAGGAAGAAGGCATCGTCGTCAAACCTTTCATCATTGGCATTGGATTGGAGGAGGAGTACAAGGATACGTTTCGTTGTGTCGGTCATTTCTTTGACGCGGCAGATCCCGAAACTTTTCAACAGGTACTGGACATCGTCATCGAGCAGGCCATGTTGGATACTTCCTTCGAAGTTGATTTGATTGATGGACGAGGTGAAGCGTTGGTGACTAACGTGGCAACCAGCCTGTACGATTCGAACTCTGGCGAATTACTGGAGCGCTTTATTCATACCCTTGGGCCATTTGGTGAAATCGACACCATCCCCGTTGATCCGATACCAACGTACCGTGTCGTGGTACATACTGTTCCTCCACTCGAACGTAACGATGTTCGTTTCACACCTCGCCACCACAACCATGTGCGATTCGAAAATGCCGGTCAAGGAACCGTCATACCGCAGTTTGCACGAGGCGAGCGCAACGCGTACGGTAATCTACCGATTTCCATTTATCTGCCTGCGAAAGCCACGCCGCTCGTCACCATAGCACTCAACGAACGGCTCAAGGTACTGGCAGGAGAGTATGACGTATTATTCCCTACCTACCCTCCTGTGCTGCTTGAGGGCATTCAGATTAAAGAAGGACAGGATAACCCGGTGATTATTCCACAGCCGGGTTACCTCCAGTTGGATGCCGCAGCTGCTGGTTACGGCACTATTTTGTCAGAAGAAGGCTTGGTGGTTTATAAGTGGGACGTTGGAACGCAAAACCCTTCAGGACGCTACCTTCTACAACCGGGAAACTACACTGTTGTATACCGCTCGCGTTCCGCTCGGTCCATGGCTTTTTCACAATCAAAACAAATCAATATCCGTTCTGGATTCACAACACATCTCTCACTCAATGGTTAATTCACGCTACATCGAAACCCTGACCCCAGAGGTATCCAAGGACACGCGAAGTGGCTTTGGTGATGGCCTTTTAGAAGCGGGCCAAACCAATAACGATATCGTCGCATTGTGCGCTGATTTAACGGGTTCTTTAAAAATGGGTGGCTTTCGAAAGGCTTTCCCGGATCGTTTTTTTCAAGTAGGAATTGCTGAGGCGAATATGATGGGGGTCGCCGCAGGCATGACGATTGGGGGGAAAATTCCGTTCACGGGCACCTTTGCCAACTTCTCTACGGGAAGGGTTTATGATCAAATTCGACAGTCCATTGCCTATTCGGGTAAGAACGTGAAAATCTGCGCATCTCATGCCGGTCTCACATTGGGTGAAGATGGAGCGACTCATCAAATCCTAGAAGATATGGGGATGATGGCAATGCTGCCACACATGACTGTGATTTGCACAGCGGATTTCGAACAGACCCGTCAAGCAACACTCGCTGTTGCTGAGCATGAAGGTCCAGTCTACTTGAGGTTCGGGCGTCCCAAGGTCCCCGTATTCATGCGGTCGAATGCGCCCTTTGAGATTGGAAAGGCTCAGGTATTATCCGAAGGAAATGATGTAACCATCGTAGCAACGGGTCACCTCGTTTGGGAGGCCATGGTCGCAACCCAAGAGCTGCTAAATCGTGGCATTCGTGCCGAAGTGATAAATGCACACACGATCAAGCCATTGGACGGAAAGACAATTTTAGATTCTGTAAGACGCACAGGATGTGTAGTAGTCGCAGAAGAGCACCAACGTATCGGTGGATTAGGCGCCTTGGTCGGACAACTTCTGGCTGGACATTGTCCAGCCCCTATGCGTCAAGTTGCCGTTGAAGATTCCTTCGGGGAAAGTGGAACTCCCGCTCAATTGATGGAGAAATATGGTTTGAACGCGAAAGCAATTGTGGCTCAAGTAGAAGACGTCATGCGAATGGCACCTGCAACCCATTAAGGGCCTTATTGCATCGCGAGCTCGACCATGTGTTGGGGAAGCTCAGCTAGTTCTCTGTAAATGGCTCTTCGGATTTCTTCCGAAACGGGAGTGTTCGGTAACCTGACCAAATTTTCCGCCCAATTGAAATGATTGAGAATGGCTTTGATGCCCGAGGCTTCGCCCTCGGACTCCAAGATTCTTAAAAGTGGAGCAAGTGCATGGTGGGTTAATTGAGCATCCTGAAAATTACCGAAAGCCATTTGCCCCATCATCTCGCTGCATTCCACAGGGAAGGCATTTGCAATAGTTGATACAGCACCATCGATGCCCAATGCCATTAACGGAAGCATCATGACATCACGGCTTGTCAGGATGAAGAAGTCGTCGGATGCGTTCCGTATCAACGCACCATTCAATGCCACGTCACCAGTGGCTTCAACAATCCCACACACATTGGGGTTTGTGGCCAATTGCATTAGCACTCCGATAATATCTGGAGTTGATGCTTGATTGTGTTCAATAATGATAGGTAAAGCAGAGGCTTGAGCCAGGCTTCGAAAGTGACCCAAGTAGCCTGATGCGGTGCGGGCTCTGGGCAAAGGTTCGTGGCAAAGAATCGCAGAGCACGATGACCTTTGGGTGAAGGACAAAATCTGGCTCACGCTAGATCGTGTATCGCTACCGGGTAGGCCTCCTATAATTAGCTTTTCACAGTCGTTGATTTCTGCAACAAATTCTAAGCTGCGAAGGCATTCTTCAGGACTTAGCAAGGCCGCCTCCGCCGCGCTGCCGTTGACGACGATAAACTCAATCGAAGAAGTCTTCATTTTAAGCACCAACCGTTCGAGAGCTGGGTAGTCAATTTCCCCTGCTGCATTGAAAGGCGTAACCAGATTCACTCCCATACCAGAGAGCCGAAGCGTTTTATTCATGTCAATGGCGAGTCTCCAATGAATTCAATGATCCTGTGGTTTCGTTGTTTCCAAGAATCTTTGGCTTTTGGTGGAATGAGGATGTCAAAATCCTGAGGGCGATTCGCTGAGTAATTCGCCACTTTCATCTTTGCCTTTGAAGCTGCCACAAAATAGTCCAACGCAGTAGATTCATCAGGATCTAAGTGTATCAGAACGTCGTATGCTTCGCTCAAGTGTGTGTCTACATTTTTGACAGGCTTATCGTACCAGTTGAGATCGGTCGAGCAGAAAAAATCTGATTCAAGTTTTCGCATATGCCAGGTAGGAATATCCTTTTCATCGCCATTGATGTAAGCGAGGCGCATCACCCTCTTGATGTCGTATTCCTTCTTAAGGTAAATGGCAATGTCCTTGACCAATTTGAATTTTGGCTCATTGGTCTCAGTGTAAACCAGCATGATTTGACGCGCCCCACGTAAATTAACTCCTTTCCTCGGTCGCTCATGTGACTCAGCAGACTGAAGCATACGCTTTGCAATGCGCTGTTGCATGGATGTTGGTAAAAATTTCACTGCGGTGGAATCTCGGCAAATTTAATACGAAGTTTGGCACGACATTCGCATTGTTTGAACTATCTAAAACGATTTGTAATGCGCTTTTTCACAACCTCCTTTTTCGTTTCCTTGACGATGTCACTGACTATTCTGTGCGTCTCAGGATGTTCCAATCCGTTGGGTATGACGGTAAAGGAACCGTTTGCCGGATCGAAGTACGAATCTAATAACCGATACTACCGAAGCACGGGTAAGGGAGCGAGTAAGATGGATAACATTGCGCAAAGTCAGGCTGAGTTGCGTGCACGTCAGCAGCTGGCTCAACAAGTGCAAACGTACTTTGAGGTGGTGACAGACGACTACCAACGCTCAACTACGGGCGATTACGTCGACGATGCTATGAATCGTTTCGAAACTCTCGCACGTGAGATAACGAGTGCAAAGCTAGCAGACATCCGCATTATTGGTTCAGAAAAGTACCTGACGGATGATGGCAGCACAACGTGTTATGTGGCTATGGAAATCAAGAAAAGTGCGATGTATCGCTATTTCAAAAAGCAGGCTAAGATGGACAGTAAAATCCCCAAAAGAGAATTGCAGGAAATTGAGGCTTTATTGAATCAGCTAATAGAGGAAGCTGAAGCCGAATAATCAATTGGCTTTGAGCAGTGGCTCAAAGTGCTTTCGGAATTTTTGCATTTTGGGGGCGATAACGGCTCGGCAATAAGGTGCTTCACCGTTGAGTTTAAAGTATGCTTGGTGATAGTCTTCTGCTTCGTAGAAAGTAGTCGCCGATGTCAGTTCCGTTACCACAGCATTACCGAATGCCTGCTGTGCTTCTTTAAGTGCACTTTCCGCGATGATTCTTTGATCTTCAGACGAATAAAATATAGCAGAGCGGTACTGGGTGCCAACGTCAGCTCCTTGGCGATTTAGAGTGGTAGGGTCGTGTATTGCGAAGAAGACCTCTAAGATGTCATCCAGCATAATTTGATTTTCATCAAAGGTGACCTGTACCACCTCAGCATGTCCAGTCCTTCCTGTGCACACTTCACGGTAGCCAGGGTTTTTGATGTGACCGCCCATATACCCTGAGACGGCTGATTTAACACCTTCTAATTGCTCAAAAACAGCTTCGATGCACCAAAAGCATCCCGCACCCAATGTTATTGTTGCTAAAGGTTCCTTGTTCTCCATGGCTTTTACTTGTGATTTAACAGGCAGAGGATGCCATACAGCCAAAAAAAGACACATCACCAAACCCAGCGCATGGCAACCATGCGAAAACCAACTTCTGGTTGTGATGGTCTCCAAAGCGCTTGGACGTCGGTTGCCTGTATACCGCATTCGAATCCTCTTTTACCTGTTTTAATCATTAACCCGGCTGGCACCCGTGTTGTTTCATTGCCCCATTTGCTCAATCCAATGTCCCCGCGCAAGAATCGAAGCGGCGAGAAGATGGCAGTTGCACCAAATCGTTTGCCTGGGTTACCCAATAGATCTGGGTTGTCAAATGAAGCCTCGGCCGCTAGCATCAAAACTTGACCTACTTTAATGCCACCACCCAATTGAAAGGCGATACCATGCGGTACCGTCCGCATCTCATATTCAGCTGTTTCAAACCATGTGGCGGGGTCCATAGCGCCGATAACCACATCCAGTATGTTCGCAGGGTCTGAAACAGGTGTTGACCACTCTGAAAGCAAGGTGTTCATGCTGAATTGTTCGCCGCGCCATTCCATGGAGCCAATGTCAGTTACTGACGCTGTCACCCACGCTTTTTCCTTCCATTCAATTACCCCTCCGAAATCCATGGCCCAACCCTGGCCAACGGGCCCCCACATTCTCAATTGCTCAAATCCACTTGGAAGACCACCAGAAAGAGCCGCGATGCTCGATACATTAAATCCATTTGAAAAAGCCCCAAAAGCGTCAAGCCCATCATCGGTGTTTTTAACTGAGAAGTAACCATTTCCAAGAAGGAGTCGACCTGACACTCCTGTGTGTATGATTAGGTCATCGAGGCGCCATGCTTTCGATAATCCAACGCAATGGCTTCGATGCCAAGAAAAACCAAGCTGCGTATCCCCTAGTATTTCTGACAAGACGGCATCCCCGTCGAGGTTCAGTCCACCGACGAAACCCAACAAATCGTCCAATGAAAATTCACCTTCATTTGGCACGGTGTCCCCTTCAGAGGTCAAGAAAGCGTCAAACCAGTTAGTCCACTGCTGTGCTCCACCCTGCACAAGAAGGCCAAGTGTTTCTTCGCTAAAAAAAGCCTCTGCTTGAACATGTTGGGTATTGGAATACGCCACCCCCCATGTATTCCATTTTTTCGCCCAGGCGGCAGATACAACATCAGCATTGACTGCAATGTGCTCATTGGACAGCAAATCGACGTAATCACTCCATTCTTGTGTGTCCCAGGCCTGGGTCTCCCCTTTCGTGCGGTTCCATATTCCGTTCCAAACGTCTTCTCTTTCTAAAACAGACGAGCTAACGCGAGCGCCCACTTCAAAACCTCCTATCGCAGATTTCCAGTTATCTTGGAGCAATGGCGAAAAAGTGAGATGACTTGGATTCCACCCAAGCGAACGGTAATCTCCTGACAGCGCCATAGGAGTGCCCCCGGTTCCAGTAGTGAGGTAACGATTTTGAGCTATTCCTTGGAAAACCAATACAAGGAAGCCCAATAGGAAGGCACTTCTTAGTCTCAGCTTATCACCATCATAGGTTGATGCAACAAGCTTAAATGCCTTCGTGATCAAACGGGAATGTTCCAGCGGTGTCGGTCATCTATGCGTCCTCGTCTGATGCCATCGAGCTCATTCAACAAGCGCGACGATACGGAAGGCTCAGCCGCAAGCATAGGGTAATTGATGCCATCGATTCCAATTTCTTCAATGGGCTTAATTGTTGCCGCAGTGCCGACACCGAAAGCTTCAGTTACATGTCCCTTGGCAAGACCATTGCGCAATTCTTCTACTGTAATTCTGCGTACCTCTACCGGAATACCCAAATCTTTCGCCAATTGCAGCACGGAGTCTCGGGTAACCCCATCCAAAATGGTTTCGCTTTTCTTCGGGGATACTATCTTCCCGTTAAACACAAACATTGCATTCATGGTTCCGCTTTCCTCAATGTATTCGTGCTCCTTAGCGTCAGTCCAAATTAGTTGGTCGTATCCTTCTTTTCGAGCGAGCATGGAAGGATAAAGCGAGCCTGCGTAGTTTCCTGCTGCTTTGGCGTAGCCCGTTCCGCCTGCAGCAGCTCGGGTGAACGTACGTTCAACTTTGACTCGAACGGCTCCTTTGTAGTAGGCACCGACCGGACACGTAAAGATGCTGAATGCATACTTATCACTTGCCTTCACACCGACGTATGAGTCCGTGGCAATCATGAAAGGCCGGATGTACAAGGATGCATCTTCGCCGCCTGGCACCCAAGCTTTGTCCAGCTCCACGAGGGCGGCAATGGCCTCCATGAAAATATCTTCCGGCACGGTCGGCATGCACATGCGCGTGGCCGACTGGTTGAAACGGGCAATGTTCTTCCCTGGACGAAAGAGTGTTACCTCTCCTGATTGGGAACGGTAGGCTTTCATTCCCTCAAATATGGCCTGACCATAATGAAACACCATAGTGGCCGGGCTCATTGTAAATGGACCATAGGGCTCAATCTTACCGCGCTGCCATTTCCCATCTTCGTACTCCATCACAAACATGTGATCAGAAAATACGCGTCCAAAATCAAGGTCGTTTAAATCAACTTGAGAGAGCCGCGAGGTCTCTGTCTGGTGGATTTCAAAGGATGGGGTTGTATCTATCATCATCAATATCTGCCGTCTATCATTTAGCGCAGTGCAAAAGTCGGTTTTTCAACTCCATTGTCCAAATTACTAGGGCCAATTGACCAGATTTAACTATTGGTGGAACAGGAACCGATTGGGGCTAACAAAACCTGATTTTACGGCATACATCACCATAGCGGCCGTATTGTTTACTCGTAATTTCTGCATGATGTTCTTACGATGCGTATTCACAGTATGACTTGAAAGGAACAGTTTGTCAGCAATTTGCACATTGGTCAGTCCTTCGGAAATCAGGGTTAGGACTTCGATTTCTCGATTGGAAAGTGCGACGGGGTCGCAGGATGCATCAGCCGACTCCAAGTCATCAACAGGAATGCCATCCGCTTCTATGGCAGCCAGTATTTGTCCACAAAAAAACGTTCCACCTTTGCTCGTTTCATCGATAGCTTCAAGCACCTCGTCCATGCTGCAATCTTTCTTGACATAGCTCGTTATCCCCGCTCGCAATGCATGTACAATGCTTTGGCCACTGTGCGCTGCTGTAATCGCGAGCATTTTCAACCCTGGATGCTTCCGTTGGCAAGACAACACATTATCGACGCTGAATTTTGGCGCCATGCAATCGATAATGATCAGGTCAGGCACATTCGCTTCTAACAAGCTTGCCAATGCTTCACCGCTCTCTGCCTGTATGACCGATTCAACATTTCCTCGCTTGATCAGTATATGCTCGAGCCCGTGTCGAAAGACGGGGCTGCTATCAGCGATGACGACGGTACCGAGCATAAGGACAAAACTATGCTATTTGGAATCATTCCAAATAGCTTACTGAAGGTTTTTCTCCAGGGATTAGGCGAATGCGCATACCTTCTTTGGCCAATCGAACATTAGGATGGAAACACTCAGCCTCTTTAAGAACGCGTCCTTCGTCACGATACCGAGAGGACAAGTGCCCCAGTATGAGCAGTTGTACGTTGGCCTCTCGACCCAACTTGGCCGCCTCCTGCGCAGTACTGTGACCTGTAGATTTTGCTATTGACGACATGTCATGTAAAAACGTCGCCTCGTGGTACAAAACATCCGCTTCTTGCGATGCAACCAAGACTGAATCGCATGGACGGGTATCGCCGCTGTATGAATAGGAAATTGAAGGCTTAAGTGGCTCGCAATGGTCGGTAATTCGAAGCACCTCACCTGTAGCGCGACTCAACTCATTGCCCGCTTTCAAACTCAAAATTTCACTGCGCAGAAGATGATGCGAGACAATGCTCTCTTTGCGAATCGTGTGCGTTGTCGGGTGATGTGAAAAGGTAAATCCGTAAGCCTCGATGCGGTGCTTCACAGGGAAGCTTCGCACGGCATTATCGCCCCAGGCAATTACCGGAATTCCTTTGGAATCTGCGCAGTCTGTGTATTCTATGGGGAAACGAATATGCGTCTCCGTCAGGTTTAACGCCTGAAACACGTAATCCTTAAGGGCAACGGGACCTACGATGCGCAATGGACGCTCGCGGCCGAACAAGTTCATGCTACCGAGGAGCCCTGGCAATCCAAACACATGATCTCCGTGCAGGTGAGAAATACAGATTAATTCAATTTTTTGCAGCGGAATCTTGTACTTACGGATATTGGTCTGCACTCCTTCACCGCAATCCAATAAAATCCACTTACCGTGCCAATTGATTGCTTGCGCAGTTGGCGCGTGTCGAAGTGTAGGCGTCGCTGCCCCACAGCCAAGAATGGTGACTTCGAATTGCACAAGTCAACCGCAGTTATCGGTGGTCCAGATCAGTGCTGGACGATCACTCGGCGAGTGCTGATTCCGCTTGCATCGTTGTGAACGACAAAGTAGAGTCCATCTGCCCAAGTTCCAGTACCCACGGCAACCTTGTCCGCTGCTTGACTTGCATTCACTGGCATGGATTGACCGGCAACATTGTACACCTCCACCCAAGCATCGGGAGAAGACTTTTGAATCGTCAAAATATCATCTGCAGGGTTCGGATAAGCAATCCAATCGTTGTTTTCCACAGTCCCTACCTGGTTAACAGGGTCTCCTACGACATCCAAGATGTATCCGGCGAATGAATACGGTTGTGCTACTCCTACACCGAAGACCGTTACCCATGCAGCCACATCCAAACTCATTTGGAATACACCTCCGGATGTTGGTGTGCCCTCCAGCGACGCACAATACTGCTCCCCGGCAATCAATGCGCAAGGATTAGGAGAAGAACCTAGGTTATTGCACACGATCTCAAGGCCAATGTCTTCCAAGGTGTATTGTGTAAGCGTGGTGGTATCTGTTAATACTACCTCCGTCAAGATAACCGAGTCCAAAGGAAGTTGGAACAAGGGGTCAATGGCCGAGGCGTCAGTTGGAACCAAGACGTGGAAAACGTCCGCATATGCGACATCCACATACGCCGTATCAAATTGCTCACCAATGGAAGCGTCAGGCGATGCTCCCCATTCGGATTCGCCAAAATCAAAATCAGGTTCACATTGTGCTTGTGCATTGAGTACAGTGAGTGCCGCTGCGAAAAGAGTAAAGTATTTCATGTGTACGGAGCTTAATCGTTGTCGGAAGTGTTTAGTTCGGATTCAGTGATTTCCATCACCAGTAAGTCGAACCCTTCAGATGCAGTAGGAACAATAGTTAAGACCTTATCAAGTTGACTGATTTGAACCAATTTCTCCACCGAGGGTTGGAGACCCGTCAACACAAAATGCCCTTCTGCATCACGGCATTGCCTGTTGCCAATAAGAACCGCACTCAACCCCGAACTATCGCAGTAGCGAGATTCAGACAAGTCCAAGACCATGTATTTCGTCCCCTCTTTAGAAACACGTACGAGCTCGCCTTTGAGTTCAGGTGCATGCAAAGCATCTAACTTCTCCACGTGGGAGGTCAGGATTGCGATTTGATCGCGGATTTCAGTTGTGAACTTCATGAATCAATTGTATGCTGTAAATATAGAAGAATCGAGCTTCACTTGTTCGATGCCAACAGATAAAGGACCGCCATGCGAATGGCAACTCCGTTCTCTACTTGGTCTAGAATAATGGCATGTTTGCTATCCGCCACAGCACTGGTAATCTCCACCCCGCGGTTAATCGGGCCCGGATGCATGATTGTAATTTCCTTGTTCAATCGATCCAGGCGCGCGCTATCCAGTCCAAAACCGGAAGCATATTCCCGGAGGGTTGGAAAATATGGGACCGAGTTGTCGTCTTGCCTTTCAAGTTGAATCCGCAACATATTGGCGACATCACACCACGCTAGTGTATCATCCAAATCGTGACTAACCTCTACCCCCATTGTACCGATGTGCTTAGGAATTAGCGTTTTCGGGCCGCAAACGCGCACATGAGCACCGAGCAGCTGCAGACACAAAATATTGCTAATGGCCACGCGAGAGTGCCTAATATCGCCGACGATTGCTATTTTCTTTCCACGGACGTCCCCTAACCGTTCCGTCATGCTGAAGGCATCCAACAGCGCCTGAGTGGGATGCTCGTGGGTGCCGTCGCCAGCATTTACGACAATTGTATCTACTTTATTGGCCAGAAATTGAGGAGCTCCAGGATGTGGGTGGCGCATGACAACCAGGTCGACCTTCATAGCCAAAATGTTATTCACGGTGTCCACGAGGGTTTCGCCTTTCTTGACCGAGCTGCTCGCAGAAGAAAAGTTAACTACATCCGCGCTCAATCGCTTCTCAGCCAATTCAAAGGATAGGCGGGTCCGAGTTGAGTTTTCAAAAAACAGATTTGCGATGGTCAAATCCCGCAAAGAGGGAACCTTCTTTATCGGACGATTTATTACTTCCTTGAATTCCTTCGCTGCTTGAAATATGAGTTCAACATCACTGAGGTTTAGGCCACGAATGCCGGTGAGGTGACGAACGCTGAGGTGATTCATTCCGGCTTTTTGTTCAGGAGCATAACACTGCATTTATCTGAGCCCTTCACATGAGACACTTGCACGTACTCGCAATCGATGCTATCGATTCTTTTCCCAACGTATTGGGGCTCTATGGGTAGCTCACGCTGGAAGCGCCGATCAACTAAAACGAGGAGTTGAACTGATTGCGGACGGCCATGTGCAAGCAATGCATCCATCCCCGCTCGGATGGTTCTTCCTGTAAAGAGAACATCATCTACCAAGATCACGTTCCTATTCTCGACCAGAAAGTCCATGTGTGTTGAGGATGGACTTAATGGCTTTTCCCTTCTTCGAAAATCATCACGGTGAAAAGTCACATCCAACCCTCCGCAGTTCACAAGTACGTCCGGAAGAAGTTCATGCAGACGGCGCTGCAGCACTTGTGCAAACCAGTAGCCTCGAGGTTGAAGGCCAATAAGATCGGAGTGATTAAAATCATGGTGTTCGAGCAGCTGGTGTGCCAACCGGTCAACAACACGCTCGAAAAGCGTTTCATCCATGAGGACTTGTGAAACCATCGCCTGCAAAGATACGGGCAAAGAAAAAGGGAAACCCATTGGGCCTCCCTTTTTTCCTTAAACGGAAGATTTGAATTAGCTCTCCTCCTTCGTCGTCTCTTCAGATGCATCCGCTTCGTCAGCCTTTTTAGCCTTCTTTGCAGGCGCCTTCTTCGTAGCAGGCGCCTTTTTCGCAGTGGTCTTTTTCGCTGCAGCCTTTTTCGCTGCAGCCTTTTTCGCTGGCTTCTTTGGCTCTTCAACTGCTTCGGATGCTTCCGTAGCTTCAGGAGCTT
>NZGF01000024.1 GCA_002690915.1 Crocinitomicaceae bacterium | reverse complement strand
GTACCAATAGTAAACCAGCTATCGTATTCAATTTCAGGGAATGCCGTAAAAAAGGCAGGGTTGATGTCTTCACCGAAATTCGCCCCCAACTCGGGGTTGAAAAAGCTAGTAGTCGTGACGACACTTAGCGGTGCATTCTGCGTTTCACTCACCGTTCCGTAAACAGCGATAAGCTCATTGGTCGGCGCGTCAAACGTCGCGTAAACGCGGTACGTTGTCCCGTATTCCGATGTCGCGTATTCCTCAACCTCCAAGCCCGCTGGTCCAGTTGGAACCAAAGTGCCACTGCACGTGCAGTCACTTTGGTATTCGTCGTCAATGGTGTTGCTAAATCCGTCATCGCAGGCATCGCCAGGGTAAAAGCACGAGCCATCCAATACCTCAGCATTGGAGTCATAGTTGCACGCTGCTGTCTCTGTACAACCGAAGACAATGTCTTGGCCCGAACACTGGCAATCGTCACCAATCGCATCCCCACTAGTGCTAGCATCCCCGTCATCGCAGGTATCTCCAACGAAAAAACAAGAATCATCATTTGTGTTGGCTGCATCATTGTAGTTACACGCCTCTGCGGAGGTGCATCCTTCGATAATGGCCTCCCCTGCGCAAACGCACGAGCCGGTGTACGCATCGTTGATGGTCAAACTGTTCCCATCGTCGCAGGCATCACCCGGAAAAACACAACTTCCGTCGTCTGCTTCTGCTGAACTGTCATAATTGCAAGCCGCCGAGTCGGTGCAACCTGCTGCTAGTTCGGGGAACGTTGCTGTCAGCCCAATGACCGAAGAAGTGTTTCCGCTGGCATCATCATATTGTGCGTTCAACACAACGGTCACGATCCCGTCCGTCGTTAGCTGCGCTACCAACACTCGGTTATCGTCTCCGGCTATGGCATCTGCCGACGTGCCCGGGATGACAAACCATGAAGCACCCGTGAACGTGTCCACCGTGAATCCGTTGGATGTGTTGAAGCCCGAAAGGTAGGACTCCATCCCCACGGCACTCAATCCACCCGTGCCCGTATTGTCCTCTGAACCAATTGTAAACCAACTATCATAAACCAAGTCCGGGAAGAAAGGCAATAAACTGGCGTTCACGTCAGGTCCATAATCCACTGAAGCGACCGGTTCTTGGAAAAATGTCGTGGTGGTCAACACACTCAAAGGTGCGTTTTGATTTTCTCCAACGGTTCCGTAAATGGCAACCAATTCGTCGTCGGGCGAATCAAAATTGATATAAACGCGGTAAGTCGTTCCGTATTCTGATGTTAAGTGCACCTCAGCTTCGACACCGACAGCATCGGCCAAAGCGGGCAACGTCAAGATCACTCCCAGAGCAGATAAAAGAAGGTTTCGCATGGAAATTGGTTTGAAATAATAAATCGGAGTCCTTCCGCAAACTACAATTTTCAAGCGGAATGAGCAACACAAGACGACCAGAATCTAAAAATTCACCTTCATGCGTGAGCATGATTCAGTACATATCCAGCGGGAGGATTAGCGTTTCAAACGCTGTATGAGGTGCTGCGTGCTTTCATCGTGCAGCTGCTTATCCCCTTCTTCCGACCATTCAGTGAGAATATTTTTGGCCAGCACTTTACCCAACTCCACTCCCCACTGATCGTAACTACAAACGTTCCACAAGAGGCCTTGGATGAAAATCCGATGTTCGTACAGAGCAATCAATTGACCTACATTTTTCGGGCTTAATTCATCGAGCAGAATGAATGTGCTTGGTCTATTCCCTTGAAAAACCCGGTGTGGTGCAATCGCATCAATCGCTGATTGCGGCTGTCCAGTAACTTTCATTTCTTCGCGGACTTCGCTCTCATTTCGACCGCACATCAGCGCCTCAGCCTGAGCTATAGCATTGGCAAGCAATTTGGTATGATGTTCTGAATATGCAGATAGCGGTGCTTCAACGGCGATAATGTCGGCAGGGTGAATGTCAGTACCTTGGTGCAAAAGCTGGTAAAAGGCATGTTGGCCATTGGTTCCAGCTTCCCCCCAAACCACAGGACCCGTGTGGTGGTCTACCGGTTGGCCATCGCGCCCTATGCACTTGCCGTTACTTTCCATGTCCGCCTGCTGCAGGTATGCTGGGAAGCGATCTAAATCTTGCGCATACGGCAAAACCACATGGGTGGAGAACCCGAGGTATTCCCGATACCAAACCCCCAAAAGTGCACTGATGAGCGGCAGATTCTCGCGAGCTCCCGCCTCCACGAAATGACGATCCATGGCTCGAGCTCCCGCCAACAATTCGCTGAATGCTGAACTCCCCACAGAGCACGCAATGCTCAACCCGACCGGTCCCCAGAGGCTGTAACGCCCACCAACCCAATCGCGAAATCCGAATACATTTTCAGCCTTAACCCCAAAACCAACAGCTGCGGGCAAATTAGTCGAAACCGCTGCAAAATGGTCATATACCGGCAAAGACGAGGCCTCAATCCATGCCTTGGCAGCATCTGCATTGGCCATGGTCTCTTGCGTCGTGAATGTTTTGCTGACAACGATGAACAACGTCGAATCTGGGGCCAGGCCATCCAAGACTGATTCCAAGTGGGCTCCGTCAACGTTGCTGACAAAATGTACACGTGGCCCACCTTTTGAGCGACTCCGCAGGGCCTTCGTCACCATTAGCGGCCCCAAATCAGATCCACCGATGCCGATGTTTACCACATCTTTTATCTGGGCATTAGAACGCACGGCATCAGCATATGCTCCAAAGGCTGCACGCGTGGCTAACACCTCCCCCATCACATCTTCGCCATCCAATGCGAATCCATCTT
This sequence comes from Crocinitomicaceae bacterium, assembly GCA_002690915.1. Classification (GTDB taxonomy): domain Bacteria; phylum Bacteroidota; class Bacteroidia; order Flavobacteriales_D; family Sanyastnellaceae; genus UA16. Next base: position 47,040 of record NZGF01000024.1, on the reverse strand, counting down.
CCGTCTCGCCTCGCAATGCCATATGGAGCACTGCCCGATTTTCTGTCTGGTTGATGAGCTCACCGGCGTACAAATCCCTAACACCCTCAGCCCAATTGGCCTCTTCAGCGAGGGCAAAAAGGGCCTGCATGACATCATCATTCACAAGGTGCTTGGACCAATCCATGTACAGCCCATTCAATGAACCGGACATGCGCTGCAGTCGGCCAGCGTCTTGGTCAAAAAGCTCACGTAAGTTATGCGCCCTTGCGCTTTCGGCTAATTCCACAAGCCGCCTGTGCGCGGCGGATTGGCCAAGGTAAAACGGCTTCAGCATCCAATTTAGACGTTGCGGTTGACGCAGTTCAAATCTTCAAATGCCTGCTTTAAGCGCTTCACGAAATACACCTCTCCTTGGCGCAACCAAACGCGAGGATCGTACTTCTTTTTATTCGGCAAGTCCGGACCATCGGGATTCCCAATTTGCTTGTTCAAGTAGTCGATGTTGTCGGTCACATAATCCCGAATACCACTCAAGAAGGCCCATTGCATATCCGTATCGATGTTCATCTTGATGGCGCCGTATGAAATGGCTTCCCGGATTTCCTCTACCGTCGAACCACTACCCCCGTGGAACACAAAATCAACCGGGTTTGATCCGGTGCCGAATTTCTTCTCGATAAATTTCTGGCTGTTATCCAAAATCTTGGGAGTCAGGGACACATTTCCAGGCTTGTAGACACCATGGACGTTTCCAAATGCGGCAGCTACCGTGAATTGATCGCTCACGGCAAGGAGCTCCTGATAGGCGTATGCGACCTCTTCTGGCTGTGTGTACAGCTTGCTGCTATCGATGTCGGTGTTGTCCACGCCGTCTTCTTCCCCACCGGTCACGCCCAATTCGATTTCAAGGAACATACCCATGCCGTGCATACGCTCAAGATAGGGCTTGCACGTAGCGATGTTTTCCTCAATGGGCTCTTCGCTTAAGTCGATCATATGCGAACTGAACAACGGCTGGCCTGTTGCTTTGAAATGCACCTCGCTTGAGTCGAGCAACCCGTCAATCCAAGGGAGCAATTTGCGTGCGCAGTGGTCAGTGTGAAGAATGACGGGCACGCCGTAAGCCTTCGCCATCGTATGCACGTGGTAGGCTCCAGAAATAGAGCCAAATACAGCGTTTTCTTGGCTATCCAGTTTTAAGCCTTTGCCTGCGTTGAACACAGCGCCACCGTTGGAAAACTGAATGATGACCGGAGAATTCAGGTCACGGGCCGTCTCCAGAACTGCGTTGATGGAATTTGTTCCAATGACATTGACAGCTGGAAGCGCGTAACCATTGGCCTGTGCATCTTCGAAGACTTCACGAACCTCTTTACCCCACAGGACTCCAGGACGAAATTTTTGACTCATAGCTAGGATTTTGGGATGCAAAACTAAGCCCCTCCAACGACATATCGCGACCAAATGCAGGCGAATCTTTCGCGCTTGTGCCTAATAAGTAGACTCCAAATTTTGTAGGGACTGCAGCGCCCAGATTGCGGCCTCGGAATCCGGATGCACCTCGATGACCTGTTCGTAGGTTTTTTTCGCCTGCTCGCGGTCCTTGAGCTCCACTTCCGCAATGAAGCCTACCAGGAAAGCGCAAACTGAACGTTTATCGTAATTGGCATAATTGTCGTGTATATCCCGAAGTTGGGTCATTGCCTCCTGGTATTTTCCGGCGGAACGCAGCAAGTCCGCCCGGCGGAACAAGGCCTCGGGGGTGAACTCGTGATCATGGCACGCGTTCGCAAACCGAGCGTAGGATTGCATCATTTTCGCCCGCAAAACTGCATCCACGTCCTCTCCTCCGGCTAGAAGGGACTGTTCCATTTGTTCAATTTCTACTTGCAATTGAGCGCAAACGCCTTCTTCGGTTGTCGAACTACAACTTACGTGAAGTGCGATTACACCAATGCATCCTATCACCAAAAATCCGAGTCTCATCGCTTACGTTTTGGAAACTTCATCCGATAATCCGCAGGCACCTTACCCAATCCGATATCTCGTAACTTACCATGAAGCAACCGCCGCTTGGTGGGCGTTAAGCGATCGGTAATCAACACACCGTCGAGGTGATCGTTTTCATGCTGAACAATTCGCGCTGCCAATCCAGTCAACCGCTCTTCCACCAGCTCCCATTTTTCGTTGTAGTATTCAACGGAAATCGAATTGGGACGCTCCACCCCTTCTCGTATGCCCGGGATAGACAAACACCCCTCGTTCATTTCCCCCGTATCCTCGGACTCGTCAAACAGCACCGGGTTAATCATGACGCGCTTAAAACCCTGGCATCCCGGATCTCCTTTTTCACCCTCTGCAAACGGAGAACCATCACAAACAAATAATCGAATGGAAAGCCCCACCTGAGGCGCAGCGAGTCCGACCCCATCCGCTTCATACATCGTTTCCCACATATTCTGCACCAGGCCATCCAATCCAGGATGGCTTCGCTCGATGTCCTCAGCTTCGGCTTTCAGAACCGGATCTCCGTAGGCTACAATCGGTAAAATCATGGGGCAAAGTTAGGGCAGTTATTCGGCTGGGAACACCCTACTTTTGCACCATGCAAATGCTGGACACCATCCCAGAAGCCATCGAAGCCGTGCGCAACGGGGACGTTATCATTGTCGTGGACGATGAAGACCGAGAAAACGAAGGTGATTTCCTCGTGGCGGCTCGCCACGCTACCCCAGAAGTCGTCAACTTTATGGCCACGCACGGCCGTGGATTGATTTGCGCTCCCTTGGTGGAAGAAAGGTGCGACGAGCTGGACCTGCCCCTCATGGTCCAATCCAATAACGCCGCATATGAAACGCCCTTCACCGTGAGTGTGGATCTGATAGGCCACGGATGCACTACCGGCATCTCAGCACAAGACCGGTCCAAGACCATACAAGCACTGATTAATTCCAACACGCGCCCGGAAGAGTTGGGCAAGCCTGGGCATATTTTTCCACTGCGTGCCCGCAAGGGAGGTGTTCTTCGCCGGGCAGGCCACACCGAGGCTGCGATTGATTTCGCGCGCCTTGCCGGCTTCGAACCGGCTGGAGTCATCGTTGAAATCATGAACGAAGACGGCACGATGGCACGCTTACCCCAGTGCCGCGAACTGGCGGATAAATTCAACTTGAAACTCGTTTCAATCGCCGACCTAATCGAGCACCGGCTACAAAATGAGACACTCATCGAGCGGGTAAAAGAGATGGAAATTCAAACGGCCTTTGGCCCGTTCACTGCCGTCGTCTTTCGACAATCCTCCAATGACGTGGAGCACGTGGCGCTGGTCAAGGGGACATGGGAAGAAAACGATGAGGTTCCAGTCCGCGTGCACAGCACCAGCATGCTCGGGGACATCTTCCAAATCACCGATTTTGGCAAAGGCCCCATGCTGCATGCCGCTATGAAGAAAATGGACGAGATTGGATGTGGCGTGTTGGTATACTTGAATAAATTGCGTCAAGGAGGTGGCATCCTAGATGAATTGGCTGTGTATGAGCGCATTCAAGGCTCCGACCATGCGGCGCTGCCGCGGATGGACCCGAAGGACTATGGCATTGGAGCCCAAATTGTACGGCAGCTTGGCGTGCGTAATTGCCACGTCCTTACCAATACCGAACGCACTCTTGGACCCATCGGCTACGGCCTCACGATCACCAAAACATCCCGTTTAGACCTTCAGCGATAGCAGCAGCGCTTGTTCAATTCATTAGGCAATAAAAAAGGGACCCGCATAGGTCCCTTTTAATATGGTGAAGCGGTTCTTCGCTTATCCTTCTGTCTTGTCTTCGCTCTCTTTCTTGTCTCCACTCTTCTTGTCAAACTTACCGTACTTCTGACGGAACTTGTCAATACGTCCTGCCGTATCCACGAACTGCGCCTTTCCAGTGTAGAAAGGGTGTGATTTATGGCTTACTTCCACCTTAACCAGTGGGTATTCGTTTCCGTCTTCCCACTTGATGGTTTCTTTGGTTGAGGCAGCCGAACGGCTCAAGAACGCGTAGTCGTTTGACATGTCTTTGAAAACAACCAAACGGTAGTTATCGGGGTGAATTCCTGGTTTCATCGTTTGTATTCTTATCCCTTATGGGCCGGCAAAGATAAGTGACAAGGCGGGAATTTCAAATACTTACACTTTTTAACGGATTCTTGTAAATAACGAATTCCTAGCCCGCGTTATGACATAGAAAACAGCCCGATGTTTGGTCTGGTTTTAAGTGAGTTTAGCGCAAGCTAAGCATCAAGTGATAATTTGGTTAAGTTGGTCCTGTCCCAGAACGCTGGGACAGGACTATTTTTTTTGCACCTACCCCAACTGACTGCGCATCAATTCGCTCACACCCGGTTGTTCGCAATTACAAAGCACCAAGGGCGCGCATTTTAACTCACTACATAGATTGCTCGTGTGTTTCGCCCCCCTGCATACCTATGGCTAGTAATTTGCATAACCCTGCTGCCGATGCTCGCTTCGATGCCGATGAAAAATGCCGGCATCGTTCAGGAACACGACCTCCCAACTGACATAGAAGCCAACGAAAAGCTTGTCGTCACATGGTCCCTAGATATTTACGACTGCGAAGGCTTTGCTCGGTTTCAGGTTCAGTTTCCCGCAGGGATAACGGCCAAACCAGTTGAATCCGCCAAGTCCTCCTTCTCCTTTGAAAATGGAAAAGCCAAATTCATTTGGATGGAACTGCCTCCGCAGAACACATTAGACGTCTCCCTTGAAATTTCTGCCAATCAAGATTTTGAAGGCGGTTCTGTCACCCAGTGGTTCTCGTTCATTCGGGATGGAAGACGGAAGGATGTTGAATTTGAACCCCATCACCTCGCACGTCGTGAATCCGCTGTTGCCTCAAGCGATGCTACTTCAACTGAACTCAAGGTTCAACGCAATTGGACAGCAACCACCAAGCGAAGTGGCACCATGGCCGTAACCGTTTCTGGATACGAATCCGGTCAATTTCTGAAGTTGACGGAGTTGCTGGGGCCGCACGATGCCATTTCCATTTTAGAAGATTCAGATTGTGACATCCGAGATGCTTACGATGAGCAATTGGTTTTCATTTGGCAGGCCGCCCCGCAAGGCACCGAATTAAAAGTGGAATACACCCTACGTGGTGGCACCCCCTCCAGCATCAGCGGACGTGTATCCACCATACAAAACAACACGGCCCTAGAGCGAAGCGTTGCGGCCATTGCACCATCAGATGCATCCACTTCTGCTCCTCCGGAACCCACAGCCTTTCGGCCCGAACCAAAGCCAGCGGAAGAAAATGTGGCCTTCCGGATTCAAATTTTAGCCACGCATTCCGCAGTAAGCAGTGATGCGGTGAAACGCATTTATGCATACCCTGGAGAAGTCCGACATGAACGTCATACCGAATGGCACAAATTCACGACGGGCAACCACACCGCCTACAAATCTGCCCGAGACAACAGAGTTGATTTAAACACCAACCACACATTCCCTGGCCCATTTGTTACCGCATACCGCAACGGGCAACGCATCACAGTACAAGAAGCCCTCTTGATCACCAAACAAAACTGGATTCCCTAATGCAGCGAATTTCATCGGATTGGAAATCGGCCATCAAAGGCTACGAAACCTACCTCGCTCTGGAGCGCGGCTTGAGTGCAAATTCTACTGTCGCCTACCTGAGGGACATCACTAAATTTCGCAATTACTGTGTGGAACATGAATCCGTAAAAGACCCCGGACTTTTTCAAATGGAACATATTGAGCGGTACCTCGGCTTCCTGTTCGATGAAGGTATCGCGCGCAACAGCCAGTCGCGGATGCTTTCAGGTATTCGCAGCTTTTGCAAATACTTGCGCGTCGAAAACATCATGCTAGGCAACCCGGTGGAATTGGTTGAAGCGCCAAAACCTCAGCGGAAACTGCCCGATGTCCTGACCGTCGACGAAATCAGCGCTATCATCAGTGCAGTCGACCTTTCAAGGCGTGAAGGAGTTCGCAACAAAGCCATGCTTGAAGTTCTATACAGCTGTGGACTGCGAGTGACAGAACTGTGTGAGCTGCAATTGTCCAAAGTAGATTTCATTGATCGCGTTGTGCAAATCGTGGGGAAAGGAAACAAAGAGCGCATCGTACCCATCGGTTCTGCAGCTCTTGGTGCCATTGATGATTATCTGGCACATTACCGTGCAGACATCATTGCGCTAAAAGGTCACGAAGACACTTTGTTTCTCGGAAGGCAAGGACGCGGCTTGAGTCGGCAAATGGCATTTACCATGCTACGCCGTGTCGCCATTCATGCAAAAGTGCGTAAAAACATTTCCCCCCACACTTTCCGACACAGCTTCGCCACACACCTACTCGAGGCGGGCGCTGACTTGCGAGCCGTGCAAGAAATGCTCGGTCACGCCCAAATCGCAACCACAGAAATCTACACGCACCTCGATCGGCGCTTCCTTCGTGACCAGATAGACTCCTTTCACCCGCGCAGCGCCAATAAAACACAGAAAATGGCCCCTCAATGAGGCCATGCCTCAAGAGCACATTAGCACTGTTCTTATTCCAATGGATCGTCTTAACGGGGGAAGCTCAGCGTGGCTTCGACGTTTCAACTGAGGGATTTATCAGCGCAAATGGAACAGACACCTTGGCCTGTGACATATTTACACCAAACATAGCAGCACATCCAGGTTGGGGCATCGTGTTCTTGCATGGCGGAGGATTCTACACAGGAAGCCGTGACGGAAGCGCGAACCAAGCGTACTGTTCTGCCCTTGCCGAGCGAGGTATCGCCGTAATGAGTATAGATTATCGCCTTCGGCAAATTGGCGAGGGATTCCATTGCGATGTCAGCGTGTCCGACAAGCGCGAAGCAATACGTTGGGCAGCGAAGGATATGATTGCAGCCATCGATGCGTTCGGTGAGAATTTTCCGGAAGGAATTATCGCGGCCGGATCTTCCGCTGGAGCAGAGGCCGTCTTGGATGCTGTCTATTCCCTCCATTTATCATCCTTGAAAGGCGCAATCAGCTTGGCAGGCGGCGTTGAACCACCCCGAGTTTGGCGAGACACACCAGTCCTGGCGGTTCACGGCACATGCGACGCACTCGTCCCTTATTGCATTGATCTCCACCACTACTGTTCAACAGAAAGTGCGGGCGCTCTTCTGCTAGCAGGCGCAGGTGGCATGGCCAAAGCTGGTGCGCAGGTTGAATTGTGGGGCATCCAAAACGCAGGTCATGAACTGAGTACGTTAATGCTGACCGACGTATTCTTCATCGAACGTACTATTGATTTCGTCAACGCAGTCGTCACACATACCTTTGAACCCAGCACCACGACCGTGCCTTCGAACCAACGATGCAGCCTTCCTCAGCCAAACGAATCCAGTTGTGAATGATACGTATCGCCTCCATCCTTTTCGCCACATGCCTGGCCATTAGCCATGCATGGGCCCAGTACCCACACCCGGCAGATGAACGCGGTTATATCGTGCGCATAGGCGATGCCGTGCCTGACTTCGAACTCAACTGCACGGACGGCTCTGTTTACTCGCGGGAATCCCTAATTGGCACTCCTTATTTGTTACAATTTACCGCTTCATGGTGCGGTGTGTGCCGAAAAGAAATGCCACATCTCGAAAAAGAAGTTTGGCAACGGTTCGGAAGTGGACAATTCTTACTCCTTGGAGTCGATCTCGATGAACCGATGGAAAAAGTACGCACATTCGCGGAACAGATGGGAATCACCTACCCCATCGCACCCGATCCTGAAGGAGAGCTATTTTACAAAATAGCAGGCCCCAAATCTGGGGTAACTCGAAACGTCGTCGTGGATGAAACCGGAACCATTGTGTTTCTGACGCGTCTCTTTGAGGAAGAAGAATTTGAGAGCATGAAGTCGGTTATTTCCCGATTTGCACCCTAATGTGCCCCACGGTGTCGCCAATGTCGCTGAGCCTCGACCAACATCATTGAAACCGGAGCCAGCTCAACCTGCGGCATCCCTAAGTGAGCAAAAACCGCCTGCAACGTCTCCGACGTGGGCTGGTCATCCACAGAGGGAGCATGCGTCTGCTTGGAAAGCTTTCTCCCTCGCTCATCCAACACGAGTGGCAGGTGGTGGTAACGCACCACATCTCCACCCAATGTAGCTTGCAAGTGTAAGTGTGCTGCCGTAAACGGTGCGAGGTCGGCTCCACGGACGACGTGCGTGATGCCGAGGTGCATGTCATCGATAACGTTTGCAAGGTGATAACTGTAAATCCCGTGCGCATTGCGCAACACAAAATCACCTACCTCCGTCGTCAAATCCATTGCCATCGCGCCCAGTCCGCCGTCTATCCATGAAACGGTGCCGGTTTCAACAGAAAACCGCAGGGAACGCGGATCTACATTCGGAGCCATTTTGCACGTTCCTGGATAGATTTCATGGCCCGCTAATTGTTTCCGTGTGCACGCACAAGGAAAGGTCCGTTGCATCTTGACCAAGGCATTTACCGCCTCCATGTAAGCTTGAAAACGAACGGATTGGTACAATACGTCTCCGTCCCACTCGAGTCCAAACCGTTCGAGTGTTTTCAAGATGCTATCGATTGAACCAGGCACCACTCGCGGACCATCGAGGTCATCGATGCGAAGGTGCCATTGTCCGGCCTGAACACGTGCGTCCAGCCACGAACCCACCGCAGCAACCAGTGAACCAAAGTGAAGCGGCCCGGATGGCGTAGGTGCGAAACGCCCGACGTATGGACGTGAATCAGTCACGCACCAACTTTCGGTACTTCACGCGTTGCGGTCCGACGTTACCCAATCGCTTCTTTCGGTTCTCCTCGTATTCGCTGTATGTTCCTTCAAACCAATACACTTGGCTGTCGCCTTCGAAGGCCAAGATGTGCGTGCAAATTCGATCAAGGAAATAACGGTCGTGGGAAATGACAACGGCACAGCCCGCGAACGACTGAATGCCTTCCTCCAACGCACGCAGGGTGTCGACGTCAATATCGTTCGTTGGCTCATCCAAGAGCAAGACGTTCGCTTCGGTTTTCAACGTCATGGCGAGATGCAATCGGTTGCGTTCGCCACCGGAGAGCACGCCGCATTTCTTTTGTTGGTCGGCACCGTTAAAATTAAAACGGCTGACATAGGCACGGCTGTTGAACAGCTTACCACCGATTTCGAGTTGTTCGTTGCCCCCGCTGATGACTTCCCAAACGGTCTTTTGCGGATCGATGTCAGCGTGGCGCTGATCGACATAGCCGATTTCAACGGTTTCCCCGATGTTGAAACTTCCATCGTCGGCATGTTCCTCGCCCATAATCATGCGGAACAGCGTCGTCTTACCTGCTCCGTTCGGCCCGATGACCCCTACAATTCCTGCAGGCGGCAAATTAAAATCCAAGTTTTCAATCAACAACCGGTCACCAAATGCCTTCTGCAGTTTTGACACCTCGATGACCGAGTTGCCCAATCGAGGGCCATTTGGAATGGGAATAGTCAAACGGGCTTCTTTCTCATTGGTACCCTCCGCCAGCATCTGCTCATAGTTGCTGACGCGGGCTTTGTTCTTTGCGCGTCGTCCTTTGGGGGATTGGCGCACCCAATCCAATTCTCGTTCCAATTCTTTTCGACGCTTGGATTCCTGCTTTTCTTCTCGTGCTAGGCGTTTGGATTTTTGCTCCAACCACGAAGCGTAATTGCCTTCATAAGGAATGCCTTCGCCCCGGTCCAGCTCCAAAATCCACTTGGCCACGTTATCGAGAAAATAGCGATCGTGCGTCACGCAGAGCACGGTGCCCGGATACTGTTCGAGGTGCTGTTCCAGCCAGTCAATGGACTCTGCATCCAAGTGGTTGGTTGGCTCATCCAGTAGCAGGACATCCGGTTGCTGAAGCAACAGGCGACACAGCGCGACCCGACGCCGTTCGCCACCCGAAAGCATCCCAATCTTTGTGTCGTCCGGGGGGCAACGCAACGCGTCCATCGCGATGCTCAACTTCGTGTCGAGTTCCCAAGCATTGAGAGCATCGATGCGGTCTTGTACTTCGGCTTGACGGTTGATCAATGCTTCCATCTTATCGGGATTGTTCAGGATTTCTTCGTCCATGAACTTGGCATTGATCTCTTCATATTCCTTCAACACGTTGACAATCTCAGCGGTGCCCTCCTCCACTACTTCGCGGACGGTTTTAGACTCGTCCAATTCGGGTTCCTGTGATAAGTATCCCACGCTCAACCCGGGCGACCAGGTCACGTCTCCCGTATATGCTTCATCGAGGCCTGCAATGATTCGCATGACCGTAGATTTACCAGCACCATTCGCACCAAGGATGCCAATTTTGGCCCCATAATAAAACCCGAGGGTTACGTCTTTGAGAATGTGCTTACCAGCTGGGGTGACTTTATTCACCCGGTGCATGCTGAAAATGACTTTTTTGTCGTCTGACATGGCAAGTGTTTGGTTTAGTGCAAGTATACGTAAGGCATAGCTTTGAAGGCGGACCTTAAGCCTGAACGAGTTCCAATACCGTGATCTCCGGAGGCATGCCCACCCGTCCATGGAATCCAAGCACACCGAATCCACGATTAACGTGGAGGTACTGCTCTCCCTCTTTATAAAGTCCTGCCCAACGATTGTAGCGCCATTTGCTCGGTGACCATTTCACACCGAGCCAGGGAATTTCGATGCCAAATTGCATGCCGTGAGTGTGGCCGCTCAGGGTCAATTCGACTGGAGCCTTACCGTCCATGACCTTTTCTTCCCAGTGCGTGGGGTCATGGGTCATCAAGATCGTTGGCATCTCTTGGCACCCGCTTCCCTCCATGGCCTTGATTAAATCGCCATTCTTTCGAAATCCACTGCCCCAATTTTCTACACCCAGTAAAACCAATGCAGCACCATTGTACTCGATGCGTTCGTGTTCGTTCAGCATCAACTTGAAACCCATTTCGGTGTGAATCTCCTTCAGTTTTGCTCGGCTTTCTTCACGCTCCCAATCTTCAAAAGGACCATAATCCGCATAATCGTGGTTGCCCATGATGGAGAACTTTCCCAACCGCGACTTCAGCGACTTGAACGCTGGAATCCAAGCTTCAGCTTCATCGGCATGCGTGTTCACAAGGTCTCCTGTGAACAAAATCAAATCCGGATCCAGCTTGTTGATCCCCTCAAGCGCATCGAGAACAGGCTTCGGCGTATCAGTAAAGCTTCCCAAATGCGCATCAGAAATTTGAACGATTTTCATGCCACTCAATCCGCTGGGCAGTTTTTCTATTGGGATGCTTATTCGCTCGGTTCGGAAGGCATACTTCCCCCACGTAACTCCGTACAAAAAACTGAGAAAGGTCGCTCCGGAGAGGCCCATCCCTGCTTGGGTCAAAAAGCTTTTTCTTGAGATGGGCCTTGACGATTGGATGAGCTGATTCACCCCCCAAGCCGCACCGCCACGAATGACTTCCAAAACCTCAAACCCAGCCATCATCAACTTGGGAACGAACACCACGAAAAAGGAAACGGACAACACCGATAGCAATCGAGGATGCGTCACTCGCCACGTTGGCCACATGAAACCATTGATTACGAATGCGATCCAAATGACCCCAATCAAGAAAATCCAAGACCGCTTGATCAAAACCCATGACGGACTTTCGCTCGACTGGCGCTTCAACAAGCGGTATGCCAACCATTCGATGGCCGACAGCAGCGTGGCCACAAAAGCGAACATAAAAATCATACGGCCAATGGAGGGCATTGATGGGGGATACTTGGGGTGTGTGTGAGGAACAAATTTAACCTTTGTCTCTCCTATAAGTCCCCAGAAACCGACAATGTTTTCAAATCAACCTTCCATTCGTTTCGTCCATTGAAGCGGCGATTCGAGTGGGTCGAGGCTCGCAATACCCTTCGCTTTAATTAAGTGAACAGAGGCCAAGTCAACTGAATTTGCCAAGTGCTCATAATCATGGGTCGCAAGCACAATCGTGGTGTCATTTTTGGCAACTTCAATGGCATGCTTCCAAAACTCTTTTCTGCTCGGCACGTCTAAGAATGCCGTCGGTTCGTCCATGAAGAGCCACGAAGCCCCCTGTAACACCGCACGGGCAAACATAACGCGCTGCGCCTCCCCATCGCTTAGTGCATCCAACCTCCGTCGTAACCATCGAGCATCTCCGAATTGCTCCAGAACTTTCGGAATACGCGCCGATGCGGGCGCAGCAAGACCGAGCACTTCTTCCACCCGTAGCTGACTGGTTCGAGGGGGCGTGCTTGCAACAAAAGCCAGGTACTGCGCTCGGTCGGCAGCTGTCATGCGATGGACGTCTTGCCCATTCAATGTTATGGTTCCTCCTTGAATGGATTGTAAACCGGCCATGCTTCTCAGCAGGGAACTCTTTCCGGCTCCATTTAGCCCAATCAAAAGGTGCACGCCACCGCCGAAAATCTTGAGCTGCGCCTTGTGCAAGACGAGTTCGGTACCGTAACGAATGTCCACGGTTGCCACTTCTATTCGATGGGAATTGACCTCAGTCATGCAATCGGTCTTTCTTGGAAACGAGTACCCAGATCACCATCGGTCCCCCGATGAGCGAAAGCACGGCATTCAGTGGCCAACCCTGTTCCATACTTCCAAATCCCTTTACAACCCAGTCCGCGCCCATAGCTAAAATGGCACCCGTAAGGGCCGTCAACGGTATCAGGACCCGGTGGGACCGTTCCTTGGTCAGCAGACGCACCACATGAGGTGTCGCCAGTCCGAGAAACGCCACCGGTCCACATGCGGCTGTAATGCCCCCGGTGAGCAGCCCCGCTAGGGCCACAATTCGCCACCGCATTGTGCGATTGTTAACCCCCATGCTTTGAGCGGTTAAGGGTCCCAGAGTCCAAATGTCCAAGTCACGATGCATGGTTCGGAGCCCCATTCCAGCGAACAAAACAGCACCACAGAGAGCAAGTGAAGTGGCCATGGAGCCGTGACCAAAGGTTCCCATCCCCCAGAACACGAATTGCTGAAGGGCATCTTGTTGCGCTTCAGCCTGTAGCACTGTGATCATCGCTCCGACCACGTAATTCAGCATCAGTCCAAAGATGAGCAACGAAGTTGTCGTTCGGAATCGATGAGAAACGAACAAGACCAGAATGAGCGCAAGCAAACTCCCGGCCATTGCTGAGGCTGCGGTCGCCCACCAACTAGTGGTCAGTCCCATGAGCACCAGGAGCGCCACACCAAGGCCCGCTCCTGAACTCACTCCCAGAACGGACGGACCGGCAAGTGGATTACCAAACCAAGTTTGCATAATGAGGCCACATAAGCTCAGACCAGCCCCACCGGCTATGGCTGCCAAAACGCGCGGAACGCGCACGTGCATTAGGATTTCTTGGTGTACCGATCCCGGAGGCGCAAACAAAGAAACATCGACCATGCCATACATCAAATGGCTGAGGAGCAAAGCGAGAAACGCACCAAAGCCAATAAGCCACTGCAACCGACTCATGGAGTCAGCCATTTAAAGCAAGGATCGCACACCTCAGATTCTAAATCCGATTCATTGTACAGGATGTTTCGCAGGTTTCGTAGCATGGCATCAGGGTGTGCCACCCACCAACCAAAATAGTCGCAAGTCATCGCATTTGCTGCGAAGACACGACCGGATTCGGGCACAATTTGGGCGTGATGTGGATTGGACCGTATCCATCGCGCCAATTTGAAATTGGCCGTGTCCGGTTCATAGATCACCAAGCCCAGAGCATCTACCTCTTCACGCATGGCGTATAGGGATTCCAGGGATAATTGAATGTTGCCGGTACGATTTTCATTTTCCAAGGCATACCGGGCACCCGCATCCCGGAGCAAATGGGCAACAAAACTTCTTGGATTTGGCGCCGACCACCCGCCCTGCTCAACGCTGCCTGTTAAAACAATTAGCGAATCTTCTCGCGGTATTCCCTTGCCGCGAGCGAGGTCATAACGCAATGCCATGCTGTCAAAAACACGTTTAGCTTCCCTTAAAGAGCTGTCACCAACCATCCATGCCATTGCTTTCATCCATTCAGCCCGCCCCAGCGGACTCGGTTCGTCGTATTCCAAAATTGGCACAATCGGTAAATCTTCTGCCCATGTAACACCTTCGAGTGGATTTCCGAACGGATAAATGCAGAAAGCACGAAACGCGGAGAGCAAAATGGCCTCGTGATTCCATTCAGGATTACCTCCAAAGTCGAGTACCTCGCCTCGACCCACACGTTCGGTAGCAGAAGCCGAACGCACATACGTCAAGTAACCACCGCCTTTCCAATGCACCAAGCTCGAATCCCATGGCTCCATAAGCGCAACATGCGTGGAGCTGAGGGTTGCAAGGCCCGTTTCATTCTCAGCAAGCACCACAGGGAGCTTCGCAGGGAAAGCGTCGTTCAACATCGCACTCGAATCGCGGTATACCGTGGCAACTACTTCCACATTCGCTGTGAACACCTCCAAGCAAGTGCCATCATTGAGCGCCCGCCAACGGAACCGCTCAGCGTGGTCAGGAAACTCATAAACGGCTTCTACCCTCGTCTGTTGAGACTCAACTTCAGAGCACCCTGTGGCCATGGCCATCCATGCCAAGGCGCAGAAGAGTAAAGCGAGGGAATCGACCAGGCGCATACGACAAAGGTACCTATCCCATTAACTTTACCTTATGCCCACTTCAATGAAAGACAAGCAACTTCAAGCCAATCGCAATGCCGATGCTATGCAACTCGCCTGGTCCAGCATTCGCACTCAAATCGAAAAGGCCGCGCTCGGTGGCGGACGCCAACGCATTGAGAAAGAACATGCAAAAGGTAAATTAACTGCGCGCGAGCGGCTCGAGCGCCTATTCGATCCGGGCTCAACCCCCATTGAAATCGGAGCTTTAGCTGGGGAGAACATGTACGAAAAGGAAGGCGGATGTCCGGGTGGTGGAGTCGTTGTGCAATTGGGTCCGGTCGAAGGTCGGCTCATCATCGCAGTCGCAAATGATGCCACGGTAAAGGCCGGAGCGTGGTTCCCCATTACCGGCAAAAAAAACCTGAGGGCACAAGAAATCGCCATGGAAAATCGCATCCCCATCGTTTACCTCGTGGACAGCGCGGGGGTTTACTTGCCGATGCAGGATGAAATTTTCCCAGATAAAGAGCATTTCGGTCGAATTTTTAGGAACAATGCGCGGATGAGTTCCATGGGAATCCCGCAGATAGCGGCAGTGATGGGATCGTGCGTGGCCGGTGGAGCTTATTTGCCCATCATGAGCGACGAAGCGTTGATTGTAAAAGGAACGGGGTCAATTTTCCTGGCAGGCAGCTACCTTGTTAAAGCCGCAATTGGTGAGGACATTGACAATGAAACGCTTGGCGGTGCTGAAACCCATGGGAGCATCAGCGGCGTTGCAGACTACATATGCGAAGATGACGAAGATGCCTTAAAAAAGCTGCGTCGCATTGTAAGCCACTTGAAACTCCCGACCGAAAAAGCCGGAATTGCTAGAGACAAAACAAACGATCCCGACGGACCAGATATTTGTACCGTCTTGCCTGTGGATCGAGCTCAGCCTTATGAAACCCGGAAACTGATTGAAGCGTTGGTCGACGCCCAGAGCTTCACTGAGTACAAAAAAGACTACGGTAAGACCATCGTGACAGGCTACGCCAAAATTGACGGTTGGAGTGTAGGCATCGTCGCCAACCAGCGCCAACTTGTCAAGTCCAAAAAAGATGGAATGCAATTTGGCGGCGTCATCTACTCGGACAGTGCAGACAAGGCCGCACGATTCGTGATGAACTGCAACCAAAAAGGTGTGCCCTTGGTGTTTTTGCAGGACGTAACCGGGTTCATGGTCGGATCCCGTAGTGAGCACGGCGGTATCATCAAAGACGGAGCCAAAATGGTCAATGCAGTGGCCAACTCGACGGTGCCTAAATTTACCGTGGTCGTGGGCAATAGCTATGGCGCTGGGAACTATGCAATGTGCGGGAAAGCGTACGACCCCCGCCTCATCGTAGCATGGCCAACGGCGAAAATTGCAGTCATGGGCGGCGATCAGGCGGCAAAGGTGCTCCAGCAAATTGAAGTGGCTCGGCTTAAAAAAAGCGGAAAAAAACCAGACCAAGTCACCCAAGACGCCTTGTACAATTCCATTGCCAAGGGTTACGAAGAACAAACTTCACCAGTCTACGCCGCTGCTCGGCTTTGGGTAGATGCCATCATCGACCCCAAAGACACCCGCCGCTGGATAAGCACTGGAATTAGCGCCGCCAATCACGCGCCCATTATACCGTTTAACACCGGCGTTATTCAAACGTGATTCACTGAGCACGTTCCAAGCGTTGCAACGCATGTAGCATTGACTCAAACAACGCAAGTCGCGCATCGTCCTTTGGCATTTCCTCTAAAGTCCCTCGCACCGCAAGCAAGGACTCCAGAAGCACTTGCTCGTCAAGTACTTGCTCCAGCTCCTCGATCCAAGTGAGGGCTTCCATAGCACACCGAAAATCACCCTCCACTGCACATGCAATCACCACCCGGAGGTCATCTTCCGTTTGGAAACCGCAACTCCATAGAAAACCAATGATATCAGCATGCTGTGATTGAAAAGCCGGATCATCGAGGGCATCCGCTAAGACCGCCGCAGCATCAGAAATCTTCAATGCACCCAGCATATCCGCAATTTCCGATCGAATGTCCTCTTCAGGTCGATCGCGAAAGGCTTCCAATAAGGGGCGCACCCATTCCAAGGTACCGCGTTCACGTGCTTGTTCAAGCGTGTTGAGCACCACTTCTTGTCTTGGAGAAAACAGGCCTTCAAATCCACTCATTTCACAAAATTACGTTACCTGCCTTTCATCGCATCTATCCATGCGAAAGCAAATTCGGTCAATATGATTGCCGTTGCTCCCCAAATGATCTCTCCTTCCCATTCGTAGGCCGGCAAAGAGGCGGTAACTCCGGGCTTCAATTCAATGGGGTGCGGGCGCAATGCATCATCGGTCAGCAACGCCTCCATTGGCACGGTTAGCACAGCTGCTACCTCCTTCGAATCAACATGCCATCTCGGCTCATGGTCCAGACATGCCACAAACGCAGTCACCACAAACCGACTCGGCGGAATGAAGCGCTCAGAAAGGCCTTCCACCAAGGAAGACTGCCGCAAGTCTACGCCCATTTCCTCTTCAAATTCTCGCATCGCCGTATCCATTCGATCAGTATCATCAGGTTCGACTTCGCCTCCGGGAATGGAAATCTGACCGCTGTGGACCCCCGGATACTCTGTACGCTTCATCAATCCTACGTGCCATTTTCCATGGACAGGAAACACTGGCAAAGCCACAGCTGCATGACGCAGTTTGATTCCTTGTTCCTTGGCGGCCTCCGGAGTTGGACGTTTGAACGGCATCCTTTCATCGGTCTGCCGGCTATAGATTTCTCCACGCGTGCTAAAGGCTTTTCGAAGTGACATTGCGACGTTATGTGCCGGTAGTTGCATGAAACAAAAGTCAGGCTTTTCCATTTTGCACCTACATTAGATTTTGAAAGACAATTGTTACGGTTTACCTGGCCAATATGCAAAACGCTCCAAAAGTCGCGTTGCTTGACGAAACCATTTCCTTTCCAGCCATTGAAGAGGCCTGGGAAGGCCTGCTGGCCATTGGAGGCGACCTCGAAGAAGCACGACTTATTGCAGCCTATGAACACGGCGTATTTCCTTGGTATGGTGAAAACGACCCCATCCTTTGGTGGGCGCCTGAGGAACGTTCGGTTCTCTTCTTGGAAAATCTTCACATCGCCAAAAGCATGCGTAGCGTTCTCAACAGCCACCGCTTCGAACTGCGCATCGATACGGCCTTTAGCCAGGTCATTCAAACATGTGCAGACGTGAGAAGCAACAAGGAAGGCACCTGGATCTCACAAGACATCATTGACGCGTACATCCGATTGCATGAGCTTGGACTCGCTCATTCGTTTGAAGCCTGGCGTGAAGACCGTCTGGTCGGGGGTCTGTACGGAATTTCTATCGGTCGTATGTTTTTTGGAGAAAGTATGTTTTCATTGGAAAGCAACGCTTCAAAATTTTGCTTTATACAACTTGTCCAGTGGGCCAAGAAAAACGGCTACGGACCGATAGATTGTCAAATTAGCAACTCCCACCTCATCTCCATGGGAGCTAAAAACATACCGAGAGAAGCCTATTCCAGACTCCTTCGAACACACCTGGCAGCTGGCAAAACACGGCGGGGGAAATGGACAATTCACAAGTAATTCACAGAATTTCCTGAGTCGTTAACAATTCGTTCATATTTCTTTGAGCTCGACTTTCGCTTTGCCCGCGTGGTCTTCTAATTTGCTCCTGCGCGGTATAGGTGACTCTTACCGCCACCATAAAACGACGTCACCACTCTAACTACCACCAAACCAATCGCTATGGATAAGTACGATTACATGATCCTCGACATCATTCAAACCTACAAGCAAGAGCAACAAGCACACATTCGACTCGCGGTGCTTGAGCGTAATTTCTGGAAGCGAATTGAAGCTGACACCGATTTAAGTGTTGGCCAAGCGAGAATTGGTGAACGCATCACGAATTTGTACCTCGACGGAATGCTGCAAAACAAAAACGGGTACACCCTAACTAAGAAAGGACGGGAACAACTCGCATTGGCACCTTGGAAACAAAACGAATTGGTGTAACTACCTCCCCAACTTACTGCATTCAAAAAGGCCGGATTACCGGCCTTTTTGTTTTTCTATCAAAAACGTTTTCTTACTCTTCGAGCACTTCGAGGTTAGGATACTTCTCTTTCCAGAATGCCAACTTCTCTTGGTCTCGCACAGTGATGACCGTTCTGCGATCCAACCGCACTTTGATATTGGGTTGCAATTCTTTTTCTCGCTTTTTTCGGGCCATGATGCTGTTGTTTCGCTAATTCTACGGGAGCCTAAGCAGCTTCCCCCTGCAATGAACACAGAATTTGACCAAAAAGTTGCCTTTGTGCATAAAGATTGCTTTTGTGTTAAGGAATTTTACGAAAACCACCCAAAAAGTTGGCGATTCCACGCTCCTCAGACCGCTTTCGCTGCCCGACGGGCAAAATATTGAATGTACAAATAACACAAAACTGGCAAAATCAACGCCACGGCGAAACCATAACCATCTGCAAGAGCACCTACTGCAGGTGGTATAAATGCTCCGCCCACAATTGCTGTACAAAGCACGCCGCTCCCCAATGGTTTCAATTCACCGAGTTCGCCAATTCCCAACGTAAAAATGGTCGGGAACATAATGCTATTGAACAATCCAACTCCAATCAGTGCGAGTAAAGCCACAACACCGGTTGAGGCAATACTCACTGCAATAAGTGCAACCGCTGCCATCGCGAACAAGGCTAACAACCGGCTCGGCGCAATTTTTTGCATGAGTACCGAACCCACAAACCGACCAATCATTGCCCCGCCCCAATAAAAGGTCAACAACGCGCCTATCAGTCCCTTGGAGTCCATACCAGCCAATGTCTTCCCACTTATGCTCGCCGCGAGACCTGCCAAAGAAGCCAACCAAGAAGTCTCGCGAATAATCCCGTCAACACCCAACTCCAACCCGTACCCTACCATGTAGGAACCAATGGCTACTTCGGCTCCCACGTAAACGAAAATCGCCAAAGCCCCCAAGCGCAAGGTCGAATTTGACCACACCTCAGCCATCCCTCCAGGAAGTTTTCCCCCAAGGATTCGGGGCAGCTTACTGAAACTTATAAGCACTGCCAAGATCAAGAATCCGAGCGCCAGGAATACAAATGGCCCTTGAACGGCAACAGCTTCACCCAAGCGGTAAGTCTCCAAATCAGCTGTGCTCAGCGCCGCCTGCTCATCTGCAGTTAAAATTTGGTCACCAAGTAGAAAGCTCGCGGCTACAATGGGCGCAATGGTCGTACCTAACGAATTAAAAGCCTGCGCCAGATTGAGTCGACTCGAAGCAGTTTCAGGGTTGCCTAGCACAGAAATGTAAGGGTTAGCCGCAACTTGTAGGATGGTAATGCCCCCGGCAACGACGAAGAGAGCAAGCAGAAACAACTCATAAATTCGCGTCTCCGCTGCAGGGTAGAACAATAGGCAACCGAAGGAAGCCAAACCAAGACCAACCAGAATTCCCTTTTTGTATCCGATACGTTCAATCAGATTCCCTCCCGGAATACTCAAGATTCCATAGGCAGCGAACCAGGCAAACTGGACCAGTCCCGCTTGCAACAGATTGAGCTCAAAAACATCTTTAAGTCTCGGGACAAACGCATCCACCATAACGGTGATGAAGCCCCACATAAAGAAAAGCGTGGTGACGACCATGAAGGGCCCGCGGAATGAAGAAGTGTTAGAAGTCATACCGACAAATAACGGGAATTATCCCGTTTAGCAGACGGCTTAACGCATCAACTGCAATGAACCGGTGTACTCTTCGGCGTCGGTGTTGTAACCCTTCAGTCGGATCTTCCAATTGTAGATGCCATTCTCCGCATAATGCGCACCGCCTTGGACATCACCAACCCACACATCATCTAAACTTGTGCTGTGGAAGACGGTTTCACCCCAACGGTTCATGATCCACAGTTCGTAATTCATGATTTGCGAGCCTACCACTTTAAATGCATCATTGATTCCATCGTTGTTCGGAGTGAACGCTGAGGGCACGTATAGTAAAACTGGACCACGAACGACTGTGAACGCCTGGTTGACGCACCCCACCCAACTGGTCACATCCAAAGTCACCGTGTAGTCGCTCAAGCCATCAAACACATGCGTGGTAACCGCCTCATCCGAAGAATTCCCATCACCAAAATTCCAGTCGTAAGAATAGGCACCTGGGAACGGTTCTTCTGGAGTCGGAGTGGCTCGGAACGTATACCTATTTTCATCGGCCTCCGACGCACTGGCTACAAAATCGCTGAATAGGTACTGCACATCGATGTTAGTCGACGTGTCGATTTCATCTCCGCAAATATCAGTAGCCACCACGGGGTATGCAGCGGACTGAAGTGGAGTGATGTATTGCACAGGCCCATATGCATTCAGGGTTGGCCAGAAGTAGACAAACCCTTCTTCTCCTCCCATAGCCTCTACCTCAAGTGAAATGCCGTCACCTGCACAAATGGTGGCGGAAGGCGTCACCTCAAGAGAAAGCGGGATGTCGGGAATATGGTAAACCAAGGAGTCATTATCCGCTCCTCCACAGCCGTCCGTTACCGAGACCGATACAGACAAGGTTCCATAAGACTGTATGGTGATATCCGATTCTTGATCGTAGGGTTCTCCACCAACGAACCAATCATAAGCGTAGCCGCCTGCTCCGCTCACGATTTCAGCGGGAATGTTTGTGAAATCCACGCAGCTCGCGTAGATATCAGGTCCCAATTCCACCACCAACGGCGGGTTGTCAATGGTGATTGTGGTACTGACTGTTCCGCTTTGTCCACAACCGTCGTTGACGTTTACCGCAAAAGAGGCGCTCTCGCTCAACTGAACATCAATGCTCTCGTCCGATTCATTCATATCGATTCCGTCCTGGAACCAAGTGTATTCGTATCCGCCACTTCCGCTCGTAACGTTCGCCACGAGGTCAAAAATCTCCGTGCATGGGCCCGTCAAATTTTGCGGGAGGCTCACTTCAACATCCGGTGCTTCGACGATTATTTCAACATTCGCCGACTCGGTTTGGCCGCAGTTGTCGGATACTTCGAGAACGAGTGAAGCATCGGCACTGGTTTGCCAATTCAAAGTCGCATCAAAATCCAACCAGCTGCTGCCATTGAACCATGTGTAGAAAAACGGCCCCGTTCCGTCCGCGGTTGCCGTGACGGTAAACGTATCGTTGCATAATACATCCACACTTTCATCGACAGTAATTTCAATTGGTGGTATGTTGTAATCCACCTCGATGCTGTCCATAACTTCAAAGCCACACCCATCGGTGAGGGTAATGAATACCTCATCAGCCCCTACCCATGTACTGAGTTCCAGCTGACTTGGATCAAACCACGAACCCCACAAGTTGTTGCCATCCTGGTCACTCCATGCATATGAGTACACACCGTCACCCCCGGAGGCCGCAGAGGTAATGGTTGCCATTCCATTGCACTCCAGAACAACCGGTCCCTCCTCGTTGATCTCAATTTCCAATGGAGGGAACTCCAAGACCTCAATCGCCACCTCAACGTCTATCGGGTTTGCAGCCAAGTCGCACGTATCACCGACGGTGACAATGCACGACCAGTCCTCCTCCGGTGACAGGAACAAAGTGGCTTCGTCATCTCCTTCCGGACAGGCCCAGTCGAATGTGTAATTCCCATAACCTCCTGCCACAATGGGTCCAACTTCAATTTCATCGCCTTGACAGATGATCGTAGAAAAATCCGAAACCTCAAACGGTGGTGGATCTTCGGCGACATAGAAGGTGAAGTAAGTCGTTAAACCTCCTCCATTGCAAGCCGCCACGTTCTCGATTTGCATTTCAACGAGCTCAGGGCCTTCGGTAATGCCATCAATTTCAGCGACAAGGTCGAATGAAACTACGCTTACGAACGGTGCGAATACCACAGAATCTGGAAGCGGAATCAAGCTGCCATCGGGCTGGGGTTGACCGTAGTCCACACCATTTGTTGCCACGCTATTGCCATAATTGATGTACACCATCTCTTGGATCTCGAGAATGGTTTCGATCGGTCGCTCAAATGTCAAAGTCGCTTGACCACAATCCTCATAAATGGTGTTTGCTTCTGGCCCACCTACGTCGATGGACAAGTCGATTTGAACCACTGCGTTCGACTCGAATGAGCCTTCTTCCAACACAACAATGGACTCAAGCGCTGTATCCGAACCATCTGCAATTGCTAGTTTTATGTGGTATGTTTCACCACATTCAACCTCGTATTCAGCCTTGAATGGCACGGTGTAGCCGTTGATGCACACGTCTTCACCACCCTGATTATCAATGTAATACTCCTCATTAATCCCTGAGTTCACAGACGATATGGTAATCGGAAGAATGGGATCTGTCAGTGGCACACCCGCAATGTTGACCGCACCATCGGGAAATCCAGCCGGGCTGTCGTATGGACCGCTGATGCCAGGTCCGCTAAGAAAGAACGCGAATACGTCATTGTATTGTGAATTGATCCACGCTTCGTATTCATCCGAACCAAATACGTAATTGAAGCTGACAGTATCTCCAGCAGCTACGAAGTCGAATTCTAAAACGCAGCCATCATTCACAGAGTTGACCGAAAATGATTCTCCGATCATTCCTGGAACAGAATTGGCAATGTCTAGAAGGTCGGGGTCATTGAATCCGTTTCCCAAGCAACCGTCGCAAGCCACGAAATCCACTGGGCATTCGAGGTTCTCCGCATTGTCGCAACTCAAGACGAGGCCCGAACTGATGGAAAAAACGTCATCACCACCTGTAAGGTATCCAAGCTGGTTCGAACCTCCTTGGTACGTTATATTCGTAGCCTGGATTCCGCTGCCTAGGAGGATGTCATTGACGTATTCTTCAAGTGTTAAATTCGTTTCAACTTGAAGCTGGGCCTGAGTTTGCAGGCTATATCCAATCAACGCGACGAACAAGACGAGTATCGCTGTAACTGACGGAAACGGTCGGTTCATGAGGTGTAGGTTCTAGGCATTGTAATAATACTACCTAAAAAGCAAACATCCATGAACTTCAATTGGTTGCACGGAAGGTTTTGACCTACGCTGTTGCTCAGTGTCTGAACGCGGTTAATTGGGCGCTCAGTTTCCGACGGGCGTGAAAGATGCGGCTCTTCACCGTACCCATTGGGATTCCTAACTCCTCTGCTATTTCATCATAGTGAAAACCCTCCATGAACATGTTAAAGGGCACTTTGAATTCAGGCTTCAGGTCATCGATGGCTCCTCGGATGTCTTGTTCGTTAATAACCGTAGTTACCGTATCCGACTGCATGGAACCAGAGTTCAAATAAAATTGATTGTCTGTGGTATCCAAGATGGTATTCTGAAACTTCTTGCGCTTGTAGTTATTGATGAAGATGTTGCGCATTATCGTGTAGAGCCAGCCTCTGATATTTGTTCCTTCCTTAAAATTGTTCTTGTACCTCAACGCCTTCACCATCGTGTCTTGGATTAAGTCTTCAGCATCTTGAGTATCCCGGGTGAAACCAATGGCAAATCCCTTCAGGAATTGTCGGTTTGCTACTAATAATGCGTTGAATTCAAGAGTACTCATAACCTTTTATGTTTAAAGATTCCCTGCAAAGATTAAACAAAATATCCTTGCATGCAAGGTTTTGTTGAACTTTTGATCAAAAACTTTAAACAATTTAAGATTTACCGTGTGAAAAAAGGTGATCTCTTCCTCACTTCATTGTCCTCAAGCCTCCGCTAGTAGTAGGCCCATCAAGGCCCCGCCGTCGGTAACGGTCTTCACCCGCTCGCTTCCTTTAACGCCTTCAAAGACCTTACCTCCGAGCAAAAATTGGTTTTTAGTTCCAGCGAATTCTGCCTCAATCATTTCTACATAGTCTCCAGAGTCCGATGACGACGGATGCGTTGTGCAATACGAGACAAAAACTGCATTCGGCAGCTGGTCAGCCATCGTCACTAAATCGCTAAACGGGACACTTGCTCCTAAAAAGATACTCTTCTTGCCATGTGCTCTGCACAAAAAATGAATGAATAGCAGGCTGACGTCGTGGATCTCTCGCTCTGGCAAGTACAACACAATGGGCGGATGATCCTCGCGCTGCGGTATCACCTCTTCAGCAACGGCCGCATTTAGCTCTTGGCGCATCAAATGGCAGATGAAATGCTCTTGAGCTGGACAAATGGTATTGGTCAACCACAGGACACCAATCTGCGAAAGAAAGGGCAAGAACACGTCCAAAACGGTCCGATCGAACCCATATTCTTTTGAATAGCTACTTACGACTTGCTTAAAAAGCACCTCGTCATAGTTAAGCATACTCAATTTCAACTGACTAAATGCCGCGCCGAGGCCCCCAGCCTCCATTTGCATTTCACGGACCTTTTCAATCACAGCCTCACTGGAGAGCTGAGCTATCTTTGAAATCTTCCCGCCGTGTTCGATCAAATAACCGACGTTCAATAGCTTTTTCAAATCTTCACCGCTATAGTAGCGGATGTTGGTAGGAGTTCGTTTGGGCAACAACAGGTTATAGCGCTGTTCCCAAGCACGAATCGTATGCGACTTGATGCCGGTAAAATGCTCCAATTCTTTGATTGAGAATTGTTGTGCTATTCCTCTTTCCTTCATTGTACGTTTCGTACTGCGCTCGTTTTCCTATCTAACTTTACCTTGCTACATTGCCAGTCATGTCGCACTTCGCTTTCTTTTCAGATCACCAATGGCCTGCTATGCATCCCTTTGGAACTGTCCATGCACATGGCAATTTGCGCATTGGCGCCTTCAAGCTTAGTGAGTGGTGGTCGCGTGCAGCGAGCAAGTTTCTAGTAAACTGTAAACAGGAAACGAAGGCAAAAGTTCTCCACCTATTGAAAAATGGAAAGCTGAACGACCGATGGATCCCTTCCGAGCATGCTATTTCTATTTTGGCGAGTCTAAAACAAGGGCAATCCCTCTACGTTCAGGATACGCTTCTGTTCCAGTCTAGCGCTGACGAAGAATCCGCGCCATTGCATATCACCGAGGACGGTATTGAACTCGTCGCGCATGCCACAGAGCTGTTTAGTGGATTAAATAAATGGTTGAAAGATCAGACCGAGCTCCTCATTGAGGCTTGGGACCTCGAAGCGCCAAACGTACCAGAGCATGTGACCCTGCTGGGACCTCCCGAACAGATTTGGATTCATCCCACGGCAAAACTTACGTCGTGTAGCTTGAATGGAGCATCAGGCCCGATTTTCATTGGGCCAAACGTCGAGATTCAAGAAGGCACACACATCCGAGGTCCGGTCGCTGTGGACGAGGCAACTGTTATCAAGATGGGCACGCGCATCTATGGTCCGACATCCATCGGTCCAAACTGCCGTATTGGAGGTGAAGTTTCGAATTGTGCTTTCATGGGGTACAGCAACAAAGGCCACGATGGGTTTCTAGGAAATTCAGTCATTGGAAAATGGTGCAACCTTGGAGCAGGCACCAATTCGAGCAACTTAAAAAGCAATTACAGCGAGGTACGTATGTGGGATGAAACACAACAAGCCTACGCAGACAGCGGGCTGCAGTTTTGTGGCGTGATCATGGGCGATCACAGCAAATGCGGCATTAATACCATGTTCAATACGGGAACCATCATAGGCGCTGGCTGTAACATCTACGGGGGTGGTTTCCAACCGAAGCACATCCCGCCTTTCTCATGGGGTGGTGACGGCACTTGGGAACTTCACGTTTTTGACAAATTCATCTCAACCGCTCGACGCGTCATGGAGCGTCGTGGAGCGACCTTGAGTGAGGAAGAAACTGGTCAGTGGCAAGCACAACATGAGACAGCTCGAGCACGTTTCTAAAGCGTGCACCTGACAACTTCTGCTGACACATTGTCCGAAATCGCCGTGGCATGGCATTTGTCCTGTAAGGGGGAGATTAGAAAGAACTAGGCAAAACATGGAACAACAACACGATGAGGAAGGATGGGGATTGAGTGAAGCCCAGGACCACGAATTCATTCCATTAATCTCGGCTGAAGACGAGGAAGCGATGCAAAAGGAAGAGGTGCCAGAAGCTCTACCCCTTCTGTCGCTTCGCAACACGGTCTTGTTCCCGGGTGTAGTCATCCCGATTACCGTCGGTCGAGACAGGTCCATACGGTTGGTCAAAGAAGCTTATAAACTGGAACAACGCATCGGCGTGGTAAGCCAAAAAAACGACGACATCGAAATCCCAAACGGTGAAGACCTCAACGAAGTGGGAACCGTAGCGAAGGTCATGAAAATGCTTCGGATGCCCGACGGTAGCAACACGGTGATCCTCCAAGGCCAGAAACGGTTCAAGTGGACGGCGATTGTCCAAGAGGAGCCTTACATGAAAGCGCGCGTTGTTGAGTACGATGCCGAGAACCTGCCACCGAAGGACGAGGAGCACGAAGCACTCATGCAAAGTTTGAAGGAACTCGCTGTAGAGATTATCCAGCTCAGCCCCAACATTCCTTCAGAAGCTGGATTCGCCATTAAGAGCATCGAGAGCCTGACATTCCTGGTCAACTTCATCGGTTCTAATATGAATGCTCCGGTGGAAGAAAAGCAAGCTTTACTGGAAGTAGCGGGCATTAAGGCGCGAGCAAGAAGGGTTTTGGAACTGCTGAACAAAGAGAAGCAAATGCTTTCCCTTAAGCGCGACATCCAGACCAAAGTGAAAGGCGAACTCGATCAACAGCAACGCGAGTATTTCCTCAACCAGCAGTTGAAGCAGATTCAAGAAGAGCTGGGCAACAATCCTCAAGCGCAAGAGGTTGCTGAACGCAAGTTGCGCGCAGAATCCATGGAATGGCCTGTCCTTGCCAAAGAAGCGTTTGCCAAAGAAATCGTGAAGCTGGAGCGCATGAATTCCCAAAGTGCGGAATACAGTGTGCAAGCCAACTACGTCGATTTGATGCTGGACTTGCCGTGGGAAAAGAAATCCCTCGATAATTTCGACCTCCACCACGCCCAATCGGTGCTCGATGAAGACCACTACGGCCTTGATAAAGTGAAGGAACGTATCATCGAACACCTCGCCGTTTTGAAAATCAAAGGCGATCTTAAAGCGCCTATCATTTGTCTTTATGGCCCTCCAGGTGTCGGAAAAACTTCACTGGGACGAAGCATCGCCAAGGCCCTTGGACGTGAATATGTACGCATGAGTCTCGGCGGTCTGCGCGATGAAGCTGAAATTCGCGGACACCGCAAGACGTACATAGGCGCCATGCCCGGTCGCATTTTGCAGAATTTAAAAAAAGCCGGCACATCGAATCCTCTCTTCGTATTAGATGAAATCGATAAACTTGGGCGAGACCACCACGGAGATCCATCCAGTGCCATGCTCGAAGTGTTGGATCCGGAGCAGAACAGTGCCTTCCACGACAACTACCTCGACCTCGATTACGATTTGAGCAACGTCATGTTTCTAGCTACGTGCAACAGTCTCGCCTCTATTCAACCGGCCCTTCGTGACCGGATGGAAATCATCGAGGTAACCGGCTACACGGTTGAGGAAAAGGTGCAAATTGCCAAGCGGCACCTCGTGCCTAAGCACCTTACAGAGACAGGCATCACCACGAAGCAACTCAAGCTGCCACTTAAAACCATTGAAGCTGTCGTAGAGCAGTACACCTCCGAAAGTGGCGTGCGGGGTCTGGAAAAGCGCATTGGTAAGCTGGTGCGGAACCGCGCGAAAGAACTCGCCCTCGAAGAGGATTTTACGGTCGAAGTCACGACCGACCAACTTCCCGACGTCCTGGGCCCCTCGCGTAAAAAAGACCGCTACCAAGGCAACGACACGCCAGGGGTTGTCACCGGTCTAGCCTGGACACCTCACGGGGGTGACATCTTGTTCATCGAAACGTCACTAACCAAAGGCAACGGGAAACTGACCCTGACCGGCAATCTTGGAGACGTGATGAAAGAAAGTGCCATCATCTCACTTGAATACATCAAGTCACACGCCGAGGAACTCGGGTTGGATGCCGACGAATTGAACAAACGCAATGTGCACTTGCACGTGCCTCAAGGTGCTATCCCAAAAGACGGACCCAGTGCAGGCATCACTATGGTCTCCGCCATGGTTTCCGCATTTACCTGCCGCAAAATCCGCAAGGCTGTCGCCATGACCGGTGAAATCACATTGCGCGGACAAGTTTTACCCGTTGGGGGAATCAAAGAGAAAATCCTAGCCGCAAAGCGAGCCGGAATCAAGGAAATAATTATGTGCGAGCGTAACCGTCAAGACATCGACGAGATTGATGCGCGCTACCTCAAAGGATTGACCTTCACCTTCGTTTCGAACATCATGGAGGTAATAGATCGGGCCGTATTGCAAACCAAAGCCAGATCATGATGATACTCGTTCGCGCAACCGTTCTGTTTTTCGCCGGAATTTTAATCGCGCAGACGGCATCTGGCCAAGGTCAAGAATCCCTGATTTTTGAGTTGGCTGCAGATCCACGTGGTGCAGCGTTAGGCGGCGCGGTGATGGCAGATCTCAATTCAGACCTACACGGCGCAGGGTTAAATCCATGTTTCATTGATACAGCGCGACAAGGTGACATTACGATTGACTACATCGACTACTTCGCAGGCGTGGGCATGACGGCTGTCAACTATCAGTTAATGCCCAAGGGCCACTGGCGCAAGCAAATCGGTAGCCGCTTTATGAACCTGGGCACCTTCAACGGATACGATGCAGCCGGCAACCAAGCTCAAAATTTCCAAGGTGGCGATCAAATGGTCTACTTTGGCGCCAGCCGAGCCATCGATTCCGTTTGGACAATCGGCGCACAAGGATTCATGGGCAGCCGCCACCTCAACAGAGAAGTCGCAGGCTGGTTGGGCGTAGAAGCTTTCCTGCACGCGAGGTGGATGGCGAAGCAACTCGCCATGGGGGTGGCCGTAACCGGAGCTGGGCACCAATGGGGGCTGAAGGGCTCACAGCCGACGGGCTCACTTCCATACAATGTACAATTGGCCCTGTCCAAAGGGTTTAACAACGCCCCTTTCCGAATCTTTCTTAAAGCACAGCATTTGCAAACATGGGACCTCGCTCCGCAAGGCACATACGACGACAGCGTTGACCCGATTACGCAAGAAGTCGTAGCGAATTCCTCCTTCAAATTCGGAGATCAGCTGATGCGCCATGTAACCATTGGCACCGCTTTGTCCGCGGGTGAGGCCATGGAAATTTGGTTTGGCTTCGATTATCGTCGTCGTGCCGAACTCATGGCTACGGACCGATTAAACGGTAATGGTCTGTCGTTTGGAGCGCAGTTCCAAATTGGAAAATTCGACGTGCGCATCGCCCGATCGCGGTACCACTTTGCAGGAGCTTCCACCCACATTGGAATCCGATTCAATCCACGGCAATTTGCCCGTTCATAATCGGTTCACATGAGCTAAATTGCCATCTCCATGGAACAGCGAAAAATCAACATTGCAATCGACGGCCATTCTTCTGCTGGCAAAAGCACCATGGCCAAAGCGCTAGCCAAAAAATTGAATTTCGTCTACGTCGACACCGGCGCAATGTACCGTGCAGCGACCCTTTTTTGCATCAAGGAACGGCTCGTAGTGGGGAATGAGATTGACTCGAAGAAAATCGACCATGCGGTGGACCGCATGTACATTGGTTTTAAATACAACCCCAAGACCGAGCAGCCCGAGGTGCACCTCGGTGGTTCGAACGTCGAGGTGGAAATCCGTTCCCTTGAAGTAGCCAAGAAGGTAAGCTTGGTGGCAGCCATCCCGCGTATCCGCCACAAATTGGTGGAATTGCAGCAGCGTATTGCTGAATCCGGAGGCGTGATCATGGATGGACGAGACATTGGTACCGTCGTCATGCCCTCGGCCGAATTGAAGTTTTTCATCACGGCCGAACCACAGGTGCGAGCCACCAGACGCGTTGACCAATTGAAAGCGATGGAGCCGGACGTGAAATTTGACGACGTGCTGAATAACCTCATCGAGCGTGACCGAATCGATTCGAGCCGAGCGGTCAGCCCACTGCGTCAAGCCGACGATGCCATCGTTCTTGATAACAGCCATTTGACCCACGACGAACAATTTCAGTTCTTAATGGCACATGCGCGAAAAGCGATGGCGAGCGAATGAGATGGAGCCACCTCGCCACCGCATTGGCTTCGGCCTTTTTCCAATTACCCTCTCCCTCATCAGGACAAACGACTCGACCAGACTTTCTGGCTGAGGTGCACGCGCATTATGCCGATTCGGTATTGGCCACGTTGACGCTGAGCGAGCAAATCGCTCAACTGCTCATGCCACCAATTTACGCTCATGCCAAGCGCGAAAACTGGGAAGAGATGGAGCGCTGGGTGGAAACCCATCAACTCGGTGGCGTGATTGCCATGCAAGGGGCTCCGGCACCCTACGCTGAACGATTGAACCGATTGCAGGCCCGTGCCAACGTTCCGTTGCTGGTGTCCACAGATGCTGAGTGGGGTTTGGGTATGCGAATCGATTCCACTCGGTCATGGCCACGCGCTTTGACTTTGGGCGCAGCCAATGACACCGCGCTGACTCGGGAAGTTGGACGGGAAGTCGGACATTCGCTACGGGCCATGGGCATGCATGTGAATTTTGCTCCGGTTGTCGACGTCAACAGCAACCCGGCTAACCCGGTAATCGGGAGCCGATCGTTTGGGAGCAGTACCGAATTGGCCAGTGCACTTGGGGGCGCTTATGCGAAAGGCCTTCAAGATGTAGGTGTTCTCGCCACAGCCAAACATTTCCCAGGTCACGGAGACACGGATGCCGACTCGCATTATGCCCTGCCGGTTATCCGGCATGACCTTAACCGCTTGGATTCGATTGAACTTGCCCCGTTTCGCTCCTTAATTGCAGAAGGTATTGGCGGGGTGATGGCAGCGCACCTCTACATCCCTTCGTTGGATTCGACACCCAACCAGCCTTCTACCCTTTCGAACGCCATTGTAGATGTTTTGCTTCGAAAGGAGATGGGGTTTGAAGGACTCGTGTTCACCGATGCCATGACGATGAAAGGCTTTACGTCATTCACCGCAACTTCCACACCTCACGTCGATGCTTTGCTCGCAGGCAATGACGTGCTGCTTTTCCCCGGAGAACCCGAGAGTACCATCGCCGAAATAGAGGCGGCCGTGCAACACGGTCGATTGGATTCGGCTGCGGTTGCCGAAAAATGCCACCGCGTGCTTTGTGCAAAAGCCTGGAGTCAAGCCAACCAGAGCCCCCCTGGCCATTGGGATTCACCGGAAGCCGAATCGCTCCATCGGACCCTGATTGCGAAATCCTTGACGGTAATCAAAAATGACAAACCCAACTTGCCATTCGGAGCGAGCGTCCGGGATGTCATACAATTGTTTGTGGGGTTCGAGGACGGGGACGCCGAAGCAAGTGATGCCCTGCTTGAGTCCATCATGGGCAGCGGGGTAAAGCCGAAAAGCCTGAGCTTGAGTTCCGACCGGTTCGAGGCCAATGGAAGCACCTTATGGAAACCCTTGGTTCAAACCGAGCCGGATTGGGCGGTATTGCACATCGGAGGAACCTCCCATTCTGCAGCTCGTTCCCACGGCATCACATCCATTGAAATCGAACAGATTGAACGTTGTGCTGCACTTGCGCATCAGCGCAACGTGCCATTGGCTTTGGTGGTGTACGGGAGTCCGTATCTGCTGGAGCGACTCGACGCCAGCATCGCACTCAGCGATGCTGTGATCATCGCCTACCAAGACGACTTGCGCACGGTAGACGCCGTGACACAAGCCTTAACGGGAGCTGGTCCTGCCACTGGACATCTTCCTGTCGCCGCTGGACATTTTCCTGAAGGCTTCGGGTTACCATGGATGGGAAGATCTCGGTTGGGGTTTTCTGCGGCACCCATAATGACTAAAGCCACGATAGATAGCATTGTCCACGATGCAATCAACGGAGGCGCGATGCCGGGGTGCCGGATTGTGGTCGCGCACAAGGGATTGATTGTTCACGACGGCATATACGGGACGCTAGACGGTGATCAGCCGGTACAGGCCAGTACGCTATACGACCTCGCGAGCATTACCAAAATGGCGGCCTCTACCCTGTCTTTGATGCGCCTGGAAGAAGAAGAGAAAATATCACTCAGCGCCAGCCTCGACGCTTACCTCCCCGAACTTATAGGAACGGAAATGGGCAGCCGGCAACTTCGGGACGTCCTTTCCCATCGAGCAGGGCTTCAATCGTGGATTCCATTTTACCTCGAAGCTTTAAACGACAGCACCGCATTCGCCTCTATGCCCACGAATGTTCATACGGAACGCATTTCGGACGTTTGCTACATGCGGCCGGCTTGGCGAGATTCCATCTGGGACCGTATCGTCGATGCCGAAGTCGATGCCGTTGGCACGCACCGTTACAGCGACTTGGGGTATTACGCCCTTCAACGCATCATCGAACGCATCAGCGGCATGGGCCTTGACACCTATGCGAAGGCTCAATTCTATACACCGGCACACTTGCAAAGCCTCGGCTTCAATCCTTGGCAAAACCATTCTGAGGAAATTGCTCCAACGGAAGTTGACACCCTTTTCAGGCGCTGCACCGTACAAGGCGCAGTCCACGACCCCGGTGCAGCCATGTTGGGTGGTGTTTGTGGACATGCTGGGCTTTTTGGGGATGCCTATGACCTCGCTCGGCTGATGTACATGCTCCGAATGGGCGGAACGTATGGCGGCATGGATTTCTTTCAGCCGGGTACCATCCAGGAATGGACACAACGCGTAGATCCGGACCCAAATCACCGGAAAGCGTGCGGGTTTGACCGGCCAGCTAACGAGCCGGGTACTGGTCCGACGTGCGATGAAGTGAGTGCATCGAGCTTTGGTCATTCTGGGTTTACAGGAACGCTCGCTTGGGCGGATCCAGATCACGACATCGTCTTTGTTTTCCTCAGCAACCGAACCTTCCCTTCTGCTGAGAACCGTAAGCTCATTGAATGGGACATCCGAACCAAAGTGCAACATGAAGTGTATAAAGCCTACGGAGTTGCTTCCCGATTCAACAGTGAAATAGAATGAAGAACCTACGCATTGGCTTTGTGTGTTATCCAACCTTCGGTGGCTCTGGCGTGGTCGCCACGGAATTAGGCAAGGCGCTTGCCGAAAAGGGGCATGAACTTCATTTCATCACCTACAGCGCTCCGGCGCGTATGGGAAGCTTAAAAAAAAACCTATACTACCACGAAGTGCGGGTAAGCGACTATCCGCTTTTCGATTACCAGCCGTATGAACTTGTGCTGGCCTCTAAGATGGTGGAGGTGGCCAAAACCCATGACCTCGACCTCTTGCATGTGCACTATGCCATTCCCCACGCGAGTGCAGCCATCACGGCCCGCGACATCCTCGCCAAGGAAGGCATTCACCTGCCCATAATCACCACGCTGCACGGAACCGACATTACGCTGCTCGGCAAGGACCCAGCATTCGAACCGGTGATTGCCCACGCGATCAACGAATCCAATGCTGTGACGGCGGTGTCGCATAGCCTCAAAAGCGATACCCTGAAACTTTTTGGGGTCGAGCGAGATATTGAAGTCATCCACAATTTCATCTGTCCTTCCCATTTCGAAAAGGATACTGACGAACAGTTTCGTCAATCGGTGGCACCGAACGGTGAACCGATCATCACGCACATCTCGAATTTCCGACCTGTAAAATGCGTTGAAGACGTAATCGACGTATTCGCAGGAGTTCGCTCCGAGCAACCGGCCAAGTTGCTGCTGGTGGGAGATGGCCCTGAGCGCACGAGGGCGGAGAAGCGCGCAGCGGAGAAGGGCATCCGTCCCGATGTGGTCAGCATCGGCAAAATCAAGAATCCAATTGAACCGCTGCTTGTGAGCGATTTGTTTTTATTGCCATCAAAGACGGAAAGTTTCGGGCTTTCTGCGCTTGAAGCCATGGCCGCCGGCGTGCCTGTCATCGCCTCAAATTCTGGCGGATTGTCTGAGGTTGTAGAGCACGGAGTCAGTGGCTACCTCGCCCCAGTTGGCGGCGTTGATGCCATGACTCAGTATGCCCTTTCAATACTCGGGAACCCCACTGAACATGCCACTTTCAAAGCAGCAGCTAAAGCACGAGCGCAGGAGTATGACGTCATGAAAATTCTACCACATTACGAGGCCATCTACAACCGCCTCACCATTTAAACCCCGCCGCATGCCTTCGTCTGCTGTTCAATCAATTGGATACCGCATCACCTACTCTTGGCATGAGGATGCGCTGACCATCATCATCAATCAAGGCATTTCACGTACACAGCAGCTGATGCTCGAAGGCTGGTTTTTGGCCTGGTTGGGAGTGGGCGGAGCAACGGCGATGGAAATGGGCAGCGCAACGGGCAGCGACCGCACCTTCTTTCTCATCTTTATGGCTTTCTGGGCCTTCTTCGCTTTCCGAGTGCTCAAAGTCATTATGTGGCGGCGAATCGGTCGGGAAATGGTTCGCATCACGGCGGAGGGTATGAGCGTAAAAAACGCGTTCAACGACCTCGGGCGCGCGCAGTTCTTCATAAAGGAGAACATCAAAAAGATGGAAGTCATTCAACGCGATCCTGCAAAATTTATGCACAACCTCGATCAGAGCTTTTGGATCATGGGCGGAGACTCCCTGCAGTTCACCTACCTGCGCGGCCGTTTTGTGCTAGGCAAGCAACTCGACAATAAATCCGCTGCTCAGCTGGCGAAGTTGATTGACAAGGGGCTACGGAAGTTCTAGCCGATCGCTCCTCCCTTTCGTAAATAAACCGGTTCTTCTCACGAGCAAAAAGCTTGATAAACCGGCGCTTCTGCATTGGAGATTTGTGCCATGCGAGGAGGAAAGTGGGGTGTTTTTACCGGGGTGTTGGTGATGTGTATTGGTTGCAAAAAGGCGACAGAGCCATATGAAATCCAAATCCTGCATGTAGGAGGAACACCCTATGCTAATCAACCCTTAATTCCTTTTTCTTCCGACTCCGTGTCATCCGGATGGTGGACCCATGATGAAGCTTCGACCTTAGGCGATACCGTTTGGTCCGATGACGACGGCAGAGCGATTATTCATTGGACTCAACCTCATTGGGACGGAATTATCTGTCCGTTACGTGTGTCAAATGAATCACCGCGCGACTACACCATAAGATTCACACCCGGCTCTTCTGATTCGAACGTACAAACGTGCAGCGTCCCGGGTGTTGCCTTCATTCGATTCATTGGTAACCGCCACGGAAATGGCGCTCAATCCGGTTTTTGGCTGTTTCATGAATGGGAGACGCCAAGCATTCAGCCAGAACGTTGGCTCACACCGGGGCAACCTCCGACACCCTCACTCCTTCTTCATCACTGGATTCACCCCGAAGAATCCCTCCCAGTTGTCAGAAGGCACTTCACATTATTGCCCAATGGAGATGTACGAACGCTCCCTGCTCTTTTAATCAGCGAGGACATGATCGGTGACACAACCCACCACTCTGTTCTTCACTAATGTCCTCATACCAAATTCACAATCAATGCGTTGCTCAATTCAAATCCTGCTCCTCATCATAGGCGCCACCCCTATTGTTGGTCTGACTCAAGTCGGGTTGCCCGAGAAATCCCGGCAAAACCAGTTTATCTGGGAGAAGTCGTCTACTCCATTTATTGGTCTTGAGCAAAACGCATTGGATTCCATTTTCCAAAGCGTAGTGCAAAGCCAAAACGCCATTACCCTCGCTCTCTCACTAAGAACGGACAGTATACCTGAGGAATGGTCTTCTATCGGTCCCATCTGTGACCCATCGGCAGTGAATTTATCCTGTTCCCACCGCTACATCCAGCCCGGGTCTGGTCGTTTCATGCTCCCAACTTCATTAGTGCCAGAGGCATTCAGCTCGGGTGAATGGACACTTGTGATCAATGGTGAAGAATGGCCGTTGACCCCAGGAATCATTATCCATACAGAAACATCAGCCAACGCAGAAGCCGTAACAATTGGTCTCCGGCTTGAACTCAACAACGTGACTTACGAACGGCATCTGCTCCTTCCTGTTCTGGGTGCCAGCAGTTGTCCAGAACCCGACCTTCCGCCTTGGCCAGCGGTGAATGAAAACGATCCACATTGGGTGGGGATTTTCGATAACGGTGAAACCGTCACAGGACAAGCTCTAGTCAAAATTGGTACAGACGGCCAGTTCGACAGGCCACTTATTCTTCTTGAAGGGTTTGACCCAAATATCGGAGGACACACACCAATGTACGGGTTTGGCGATTTGAACTGGGAGGTCATTTGGAATTGCGACGGCACTTACAATGAATCACTTGGAGGATTGGGATCGATGCTCGAATCTTTTCTCCAGGAAGGATTTGATTTGGTTTTTCTTGATTTTGAAGATGGAACCCGATCCATCTTTCAACAAGCGAAATTGCTACAGCATGTCCTTGAACAATGTCGCGATTATCGCGTTGCTTCAGACCCCTTGGTGGTCGTAGGCCCCAGCATGGGAGGCATCGTTGCTCGCGAGGCATTACGAAGCATGGAGCTGGAAGGCATTGATCATTGCGTTCGCCTTTTCGCAGCGTTGGATTCTCCATTTCGTGGTGCCTACCTCCCCATCGCCCTGCAGGAAGCCATTGCCTTTTTTTCAGAATTTTCAGTGGATTCCCACCTGTTATTTCAGGCTTTACTTTCTCCTGCCGCCAGCGAACTATTGGTTGGGTCCCCTTTCCATTCTTCCAACATACGGTCCAACCTTGAAGCCCATCAACAGCAGCATGGCTTACCCACCCGATGCATGAACATCGCAGTAGCCAACAGCAATCCAAACGTACCAAATGCCGCACCCGCACTGTGGTACTCTGCAACCGAATCATTCTTGGGATGGGATTACGTCAATATTCATTTGCACGGACAACCAGGAAACCTTACTCACCCTGAAACCGAACCCGATGCGCCGGTCATTTTCGAAGCCTCGCTTCTCAATCCCTCCTGGGGATGGGGAGATCCTCTCGTTCTCGACGGCATGGCGTGGACGGACATTGACTTATTTAATTTTGAGAACTTACCTGGCGGCACATCAACGCACATGGCAAAATTTAAAGAGGCTCTTTCCCTTGTAGGTATTGAACCTGATGCCTACACATCGACCTCTGTGTATGTCCCTGCCTTATCCGCCCTTGACGTACCCTTTGAATATCCCCTTTCTCCCACAGACATCCGTTTCGACCATTGGTCAACCGAACCCGTTGAAACTTCACCTGCTCCTCATTGTAACATAAATCAACACTTGGAATTCCTTTGGAGTCACATCGTAAATGGCCAACCACTTATGTTTGAATCCAACAGCACCGACTCCATCTTTTGCTTAGGCTGGCAAAATCCAACCCAACAAATGATTACCGGGGCAGCTCCAACTGCTGAATCAACGGGCTCGATTGAAATTGGCACCGGGTTCTGTAATGGTCCTGGCGAGTGGCCGCTGTTTACATGCGAAACAAGTCCATGCTCGCCTGTAATCTACCTCCCAGAAGGGCGCACCATGCGCATAGGCGATTCCATGGGAGATGGAGCCTCTCATGCACAATTTACCATAGCTCGAGGCGGAACCCTTGTCGTCAACGGCACCGTGCACATCGGACCTCATTCCACATTGTTGATTGAAGAGGGCGCCGAGCTGATTTTAGAGGAAGGCACCTTGCGCGTGGATCCTTTCGGCTCCATTGTGCAGCGACCCCACAGTCGCATCAAAACAATTGGAAATGGGAGGATTTTCTTAAATGGAGCCGATGCCATTTGGACCAATGAAGGTGTCGTCCACCTTCACTCCTTCGACTCCTTGCGTGTTGCCTCGGAGCTTGCGAATCAATGTGGTAAAATCAAATTCTACGGTGAAACAGGATACACTTTTCTCGGGGACCACAGCGTCCTGCAGATTGATGGCAGCCCGATTGCAGCCGTCGAATTGATTTTAGCGGAGGATGCAAAGCGTGGTGCAGAGGGCAGCGGCACGTGCAAGTTGAACCATGTCAACTTGCATTTTCACAACAATGCAGAATGGCACGTGGGCGTCAAAAGCCGTTACAACGAGGTTAATGCCAATGGCTACACACCCCATCATAAATTATCCTTCCATAACAGGATGCGTTGGCAAGGTGGAACCCTTCAGGACATGGAAATCAAAGCCTCGAACGGTGGGATTGCTGGCGCAATTCTTCAAAACCTCGTCGGACTTTGGTGCAAGGCGCAATTCAGCAATACAGGAATTCGACTGGATCACTGCGATTTTGATCACACCTCGGTTCAATGTGAAAACATCGAACCTCATTCTTGGGTGGCACATTGTTCCTTCCTTGATGGATGGACCGACCTTCCTCAATTGGAAGTTTCTGAATCGCAGTCAACCCTTTTCCTCGAAGAAAATCGCTTCGAAAATCACGACATCGGATTGCGACTGTTTCACGCACAATCGACGGCCAGTTGCAATGCTTGGGAAGGAAACGACACGGGTGTTGTTTTGGATACGCTTTCCCGTCTTGATGCGAAATCACCTTATGGCAAAAACGAGTGGATCGAGAATGGCATTCACATTCAATGTCATTCAGCCTACATGCCCCTTTTTCAGTCCGGTGCCAATCAGTTTGGTGATGCCAACGATGCCCTCCTGTTGGGCACCCTTCATTACCCAATGGATGGAGACCTGACAACAGGAGACATACCTCACGTAGTCGTACAAAACGGAAACATGTGGCCCAATGCAACCGTAAATGCCCCCTATATGGTCCCATACCTTGGGTTGGAATCTTCAATCGACGGCGCATCAATCCACTTTTTGGACCCGCATCCGTCAGAAAATTCTTGCACCTTATTCACTGAAAATCAATCCGACAGCAATCCCAAAAGGGACGTGCTTTTTGAATCCGATACTACGAGCATTCGACCTCACATCTTTCCCAACCCAGCCAATGAGAAGTTACACATTCATCTTGGGCAATGGGGCGAGTCGGAGAACCTACAATTCGTCATTTTCGATGCTACTGGGAAACGCGTTTACTCTTCACGTGCTACTGAGAGCAAGGTTAACGGTGTCTTCACAATTCCTTTGCAGCAGCTAGACATCGGTTGGTACACCATTCACATCAATGTAAATGGCTATCCACGTCTGCAAAAACCATTCATAATCGAACGTTGAGCAAAGCATCAAGCACGGACATGTACCCCCGGACACCGAGGCCGCTGACGCTCCCTGCGCACACCTCGCGAATCAGGGAGGTCTTGCGAAAATCTTCTCGCGCTTCCGGATGCGATATGTGAACCTCATAAACGGGTGCCTCCACAGCCGCAACCGCGTCTCGAATGGCGACACTCGTGTGGGTGTACCCGCCGGGGTTGATCAAGATTGCGTCAGCATCAAACCCGTGGGCTTGAATGGCATTAATGAGTTCACCTTCCACATTCGATTGAAAACAGGTTACTTCCACACCCTTTACTTGCCCAAATGCAACCCATTTTGCCTCTAACTCCTTTAGCGACTGATTGCCATAAACCTCTGGCTCACGGCTACCCAGCAGATTTAAGTTGGGCCCGTTTATTATGGCGATTCGTTTCACACTACAAAGTTAGAGGAACTCCAACCACTCCGGCAAGACCCACATGCCCCACACCCAGGCCAAGACAGCCGCAACCACGTTCAACACCAATCCTACCGAGGCCATTTCCCTCATGGTGATGCGTTGGCTCCCGAATATGATGGCATTAGGAGGTGTGGCCATGGGAAGCATGAACGCACAGCTGCTTGCGATCGTCACGGGGATGACCAGCAACATGGGATTCACACCCCACTCCAAAGCAATTTGCCCCACAATGGGCACCATGACCACGGTCAATGCCAAGTTACTCATGACCTCAGTCAGCAGAAGAGCCACCCCAGCGAAAAGTAAGACCAGCAGTCCTTGGCTTATACCGTCCAAAGCCGCCAAGGCCTGCGCCACCATGGTCAAAACTTCTGCTTCTGCCAATGCTTTGGCCAACGTCAAGCCCCCTCCGAATAACAGCAGAATATCCCACGGCAAATTGCGGGTGTCACGCCACGTCAATAAACGTTCCGATTGAGGTTCAGCACTGGGAATAAGAAAAAGGCCCACACCTGCGGCCATAGCGATTGTGGTGTCATTCATCTCCAAACCCGTCCAGTCGACCAACCACCGGCGTCCTACCCAAAGCAGCCCCGTAACGGCGAATACCATGGCTACACGTCGCTCCGCTCGCCTCCAAGGTCCCAAGGCGGTGAGTTCATTTCGGATTTCATCGTGTCCTTGGCTCAAGCTGCCGCTAGCAACGGGAGTCAAAACCAGGGTCAACAAGCCATACACAATCAGGAGCATCAACAGCGAAAACGGCAGCGCCATCAGCGTCCATTCCAAGAAAGGTACCTCGATGTTGAATTGGTCCTCGAGCACCCCGGCCATGGCCACGTTCGGCGGCGTGCCGATCAGGGTTGCAATGCCTCCAATATTGGCCGAATAGGCCGTCCCTAGTAACAAGGCCAATGCGAAATTAGGATGGGCTTTAGCATCCACCTTGTGCAAGACAGACAAAGCAATGGGCAGCATCATGAGCGTGGTCGCCGTATTTGATATCCACATACTAAGTGCTGCCGTCGCCGCCATGAAGCCAGCGATCAGCCACCGTGGGTTACCTCCCGCGAAGACGAGAACTGAAAGGGCAAAGCGCTTATGCAAGTCCCAGCGTTCCAACGCGAGGGCGATGAGAAATCCACCCAGGAACAGGAAAACGTAATGGGAACCATACGGTGCGGTGGTCTCAGCGATAGACGCAATACCCATAACTGGGAAAAGCACAATGGGCAAGACGGACGTCACACCCAGCGGCACCGCCTCAGCAATCCACCAGATGAGCATCCAAACGGCCGCAGCAAGAATTCGGGTCGCCTCATCCGGCAGTCCTTGGACCATTGAAAGCCACCACACCAAGGCAGCAATCAAGGGACCTGCAACTTGGGCAATGACCTTGGAACTCATCATTTGAAAATGGCGTGGTAGGGCATGTGATCGGAAATGTACACGCCATATTTCAGCACCTCATCAGCGCAGACCCAGTCAACGGTGGCAAGCCCTCGGTATAAGATGTAATCGATTCGAGTGGCGTTGGCTAGGTTCTCGGGCAGAAACGTCGTGTACGTACCGAAAGACTGACGGCAGCGGTAACGTGCAGCGTCGTAGGTGTCGGTCAAGTTCGCCGAGGCCATCAAATTCTGAATGGCCTCCGTCTGGGGTTCCGAATTTAAATCACCACATACCACCACCAGCTCATCAGATGTGACGCCATCCCAGCCGCTCCAACCTGCCACCAAGGCCGCTGCGTTCAACCGGGCCTCCTCACCAACGTGGGACCAATGCGTATTAATGATTCGGACTATTTGTTGCCGCTTGCGGTCGAACAACACCACCACAGTTGCAATTCTGGGCAGATCTGCATCCCAACCGACGCTTCCGGGCTGGTTGGGCTCCAAAGACAACCAACGCGTCTCTCCTTGCAAAAAATCGAACCGCTCAGCATTCCAGTACACCGGGCACGCTTCTCCCTTTCCGTCTGCGTCCCTTCCAATTCCAAATGCTTCGTGTTCTGGCAACATCGCACTCAGATCTTCATATTGATTTGGCAGGACCTCCTGAACGCTCACAATATCAAAATACCGCATCGCCAATGCCACATCATTTTTCCGCTCATTCCACTTGATGGTGTCATTGGGGTTGTCGTACCTCACATTGAATGTGCAAACAGAAAGCTCGGCATTGGACTGTGCGTGGAGCTCCTCCCGTACCAATCCAAAGGCAAATACAAGCCCCAAACCAATCAAATCGAAGCGTATCCTGAGCATGTGCGCAAGATACAGTGTCGAACAGCGTACTTTTGCCACCGTGAAACGCGAACGACTCTTTCGGAAAAACCAAGTGCTAACCCTTGATATTCAAGATATTGCGTTTGGAGGCAAAGGCATAGCTCGGCAGGAAACAGAGCAAGGACCTTTCGTTATTTTTGTTCAGAACGCCCTTCCAGGGCAACGGGTCAACGCCCGGGTAGTCAAGTGCAAATCCAAGTATGCTGAATGCAAGTTGGAAGACGTGATCGAGCGGTCTCCAAGCGAACAACCCATCCCCTACCAAGAAATTCCCGGTGCACCCTATGCTCATCTGCCCATTGCAGATCAACACATCATGAAAGAGCAAACGTCATTGGAACTCTACCGCAAAATCGGAAACGTCGAGCACATCGATCAAGTGTACCAAGGATTGGTTGGATCACCTGAGAATTGGCACTACCGCAACAAGATGGAGTACAGCTTCTCCGCAATTGTGCACAA
Organism: Crocinitomicaceae bacterium; assembly: GCA_002690915.1. Classification (GTDB taxonomy): domain Bacteria; phylum Bacteroidota; class Bacteroidia; order Flavobacteriales_D; family Sanyastnellaceae; genus UA16. The sequence goes on along the minus strand of NZGF01000024.1, from coordinate 3,970 downwards.
TCCGAAAACCGGGGAGAAAGAGGACCGCTTCGGGCTGGGCTTTAAGCGACGGGGAACGTGGTGGGCTGTAGAAGACCTCAACCGCGACTCGGGCCTCTTCGATGCTGATGTTGAAAACGCCATGCCACAGCTGCGTGCGTGGCTCGCCTCAACCGATTTGCCTGCTTGGCACCCCCCGCGTCGAGAGGGCTTCTTCCGCTTCCTCGTGGTCCGCAAAAGTATCGCTACCAAACGCTTGCTCATCAACCTCGTAACCACGTCAGATGGCATAGCTGATTTCGACCGTGACGCCTTCATCGCCAAGCTCAGAGCGTTGCTCGGGGACCGCGTTCAAGGCGTGCTCCACACCGTAAACGATGACAAAGGCGAACGGGTCGAAGCCCGATCCGGAGCGAGCACGTGCATTTTCGGAGATCCCTTCGTGACGGAGACCCTGCACGGGTTGGACTTTGACGTCGAAATGGCGAGCTTTTTTCAGACCAATCCTGCAAGTGCTGAGCGTCTTTATGAAATGACCATTTCTGAAGCAACCTCCGATTGGATCGACGGCTCCCCTTCAGACAACTATGTTATGGACCTGTTCTGCGGCACGGGCACCATCAGTCAATTGCTGGCGCGTGCCTCGTCCCGCAAAATCATAGGTGTGGACATCGTAGAACAGGCCATCGTCGATGCCCGTCGAAGCGCTCAAAAAAATGGCATTCAAAATGCCGAATTTTACGCCGCAGATGTGGGGAAATTCCTTCTCGAATACCCAGAATACGTTGGTAAAATCGAGACAATCGTCCTCGATCCACCCCGTGCAGGTATTTCACCCAAAACCCTGCGAAAGGTCATCCGACTCCAGGCCAAACGCATGGTGTACGTTTCCTGCAATCCGGCCACCCAAGCACGCGACATTGCCACTCTGGCAGAAGCCGGGTATGCACTGACAAAGCTGACCTTTGTGGATCAATTTCCACACACCGCCCATGTGGAGGCGGTTGCAGTATTCGAAAAAACAGCAGACCTTTGAGCCATGAGCAGCACCCGCATCCTTGAATCCGACCAGATCGAGCGAAAGCTTCAACGGATTGCACGGCAAATCATTGAAGAGTTCCACACGGAGGATGAGCTTCACTTGATCACCATTGCAGGCAATGGTGAGCCTGTTGGCAAGCGCATTGGAGAAATCATCGAAGCAATTGGCGGTCTGCAGGTTCAAACCTCCATCCTCACGCTCAAAAAATCCAATCCCCTCGAAGGCGACATCGCATTGAGTCAATCGCCGGACACCTTGGCAGGAAAATCGGTCATCGTGCTGGACGACGTGCTGAACTCGGGCAAAACCCTCATGTACGCAGTGCATCACATCTTGAGTGCCGGTCCAAAACGCGTCGCGACGGCAGTTTTGATTGACCGCATTCACCGGTCATTCCCGATCCGTGCAGACTTTTGTGGACTGACGTTGAGCACCAATTTAAAAGAACACGTAGAAGTGAGCATCAAAGCATCGGCGAGCGCCAGCGACGCCGCTACGCTTCACGATTGAGTCGATCGGACAGGGCGGCGACAACTTTTTCCGTCAGGTCATCTATGCGCTGATCGCTACCGGTATAAAGTTCGCATCGTAGCTCATAATGTGTGCGAAGTTGTTCCTCTTCGAATGGATCTCCCATGGCCGCCAACAATGGGCGCTCTCCCGGATTCGTGCGAAGCCGCTCCATAATGATTTCAAAGGGAGTATCAATCCAGACAATAAAACCGCTGGCTTTCATCGCCTGAACATTTTGCGGATTGGCCATGATTCCACCTCCGCAGGAAACAATTGGAAATTCAGCACGTCCAGCGATATCCTGCAACAAAGCGCTCTCCTTAGAACGGAAGAGTGCTTCCCCTTTTTGCTTGAATAAATCCGAAATGGAACGTCCTTCTCTGCGTTCAAGCTCGTCATCAAGGTCAATCATTCGGTGGCCCGAATGCTGTGACAAGGTCTTTGCAGCGGAGGTTTTCCCTGCTCCCATATACCCGATCAAAAATACCTGCTCAGCCATGGACTTGTACGCGAAACATCGATTGATCGTTCAAAAGTCCCTCCAGTATATCCCCATCTGCTACTGGTCCAACGCCCGCCGGCGTGCCAGTGAACAGGATGTCACCCATCTTGAGCGTCATGTACTTAGAAACATATGCAATGAGGTCGTGCACGTGAAAAAGCATGGATTGAGCTGTTGCAGATTGCACCACTTGGCCATTCTTCTTCAATGCAAAAGGCGCCTGTTCCCATCCCTCTTCCCAAGTCGCCTTTGGAATCCACGTTTTGCTCAATACTGCAGAGCCGTCAAAAGCTTTGGCCTTTTCCCAGGGGTGACCATTTGCCTTTAACGCAGATTGCACATCCCTTGCCGTAAAGTCAATGCCCAATGACACTTCATCAAAATAACGGTGGGCGAATTCAGGAGCGATGCCCTTTCCATTGCGTGTAATCCGGACAACCAACTCGACCTCGTGGTGGACTTCGTTGGTCCAAGCCGGGATGTAAAACGGATGCCGATGCGGAAGGACTGCACTGTCCGGTTTCAAGAAGAACAGCGGTTCAGCCGGCACGGCATTGCCCAACTCGGACGCGTGATCCGCATAATTTCTACCGATGCAAATGAGCTTCATCTTGGCACGATCTTGCACAAAGGTCAGGAAGAATCGGGTGCAAATCTCAATTCAAGTAAAACCGAACCTCCACCCTGCGGTCAGACGGGCCAGTTGTCGATGCCCGTTCCTCGCCAAAGAAATTGAGCAATGCCCGTGCGGGTTCGATTCCGCTTTGAAGTAAGTAAGTCCTTACGGCCTGGGCTCGGCGCCGAGACAAGGTCAAGTTGAACTGGCGGTCCCCGGGCAAATCGGCGTGGCCGGTGCACACCACGCGCACCTGCGGATGACGGACCATGACTTCAATGATTTCGTTGAGCTGCAACTGAGCCCCCAGCGTCAACTTTGCCGACCCGTTGTAAAACGCGACATCGATGAATTCTGGAAGTCGCAAGGCACCAGACGCTATGCCTAACGTGTCGGGAGTTGCTACAATCGATGCGGCTGTTCCGGATTCAATCTGCCTTAACCTCGACTCATGCCTTTCAACCAACTGCAAAATACGCTCAAGAATCACCGTCATTTCGTTATCGTTTAATCGAGGCGCTGGCCACACGGAAGCGTCATTACCAGACAAATCAATGGACGTGGCATCGGAACGCTCCCAATCCATGGCGGGCAGCGCACTGGCTTCATCAATTTCAAGCCAATTGTTGGATTCGATGTCCGATTCACTCGAACGAAGCAAAGCATCCATAAGCGTGCGGTTCAAATGCACCTTGAGGTCGATGCCTATTTGCATGCGCACTTCATCCAAAGCCGACTGAACCATGACGTACCACTGCTCCGCCTCCGTGAGTCCCTCAGCCATCCTCCAATGACGCAGATCGCGGAACGATAAATTGGCAACGCGTTCGATAAGTGCAGTGGTTTCGGACGATAATGCCACCTGCTTCAGCGTTTCTTCCGTGTCCTGGTAAGCGGCAACTTCCTCTATCACTGAGAGGATGTTCCTTTCCACCTGACGCACAGAGGCATTCCACCCTGCAGTTCCTGCTTGAACATCCACATCAACGGCTCCCTCGAGGTAATGCCCAATGTTCGCCATGATCAACTGCTGGGTGCGGTACGATCTAATCCCCAAATCAGAGTTGGGCTGACCATACACAGCCGTCCAACAGCAAACGAAGAAACCGGCTGTTAACCACCCGCGCAGGTCGGCAAAGCCATTTTGATAAGAAAGTGACATTATCACCCTCAAATATCGCTTAAAAACGATATTTAAACGCTCAACAATCTACTTACCTCGTCCTTTCAACACCGTGAGCACGGTATAAAAGAGTATTTTAATGTCCAAGGCAATGGACATGTTCTCGATGTAAATCAAGTCAAATCGCAGCCGTTG